>JBDRPR010000276.1:0-3962 GCA_043826845.1 Bacteroidota bacterium | reverse complement strand
CTGTATGTTTCTTTTCTTTTTAAACCTATAAGTTGTTTGGATGTATAATCCTTCACTTTTGAACGTGTAATCATAACTTTTTTATCCCTACCAAGTGACAAATTCAGAGTATCGTCCACATCTCTGGTATAAATATAAGATTTACCTACATAAGTATCATCGAAATACACGTTTGCCTCTCCTTCTATCAGATTCAGATCTTCCCAGTCGGTGATCTGTGCCATTATATATACATCTCTGTCAAGTTTGGGAACAGATATATGCTTATATTTTGCAGGTAATCTGTATTCAGTAATATCAACAATATACGGCTTTGCATTTGAAGGAATAGAATATTTAGTTTTAACACTCAGCTCAATGCTTAATTCAGAGACAGAAATTGTCGTATAATTTACTTTTCCTTTGGCCTTCACGTTTTTCATCTGTTCATCCTGTCTGAAATAATAATTATCATTAAGATTTGTCTGTGCCTGCATTTGATTTTCATATTTATACTGATAATCTGAATTATAAGAACTATTATCTCCGTAATAATTAAGTTTCCATGGTGTCATGTTCGGATAATTTGCACTCTTGTTGGGATCAGCAGTTGAAAGAGTGATATTTGCATTTACCCAGTCAATATCCGTATCATTAAAAACTTTTGCCCTGAAAATCAGATCCAGAGGTTTGTCTATTTCATCGGCTTTTATCTCATAATATGGAACCCAACCTGCATCACGAACGTAATATCTTAAATCCAATGGATATTGAACATCCTTTTCTACATATACAAGTACGGAAATTTCTGATTGCTGAAAATAGCACTTTACATTAAGCTCATATAGTTCATTGTTCATAGCATTAATTTCAGGAGTCAATTGAGTAATCTCAATATTCAACTGGCTGGTTCGTTTATTGATTTCAAATATTCTACTCTGAAAAAAATCAGCAGCTTTCTGCAATTCAAGAGAATTTAATCCAGTATTTTGCCCTGCAAGAGATTGATTTTTCATCAACATTTCACGCTGTACCGCATAGGCATTAAGCTCATCGTTTAATGACTGCATTTTTGAATTTAAAATAACTAGTGAGTCTTTAACTTGTTTTAGTCTTGGCTTTTCAGGGTTTTTTGCAAGATAGTCGGTTTTATGACTGACTGCCAGAACAGAAACCTCATTATCAATGTTGACTCTAAGGCTTTTTGCTTCTAATTTTGAAGACAATCCTTTGAATATTAATAAATTTCTACCAGCTGTCAATTTTACAGGGACCTTATGACTTACTTCAACGCCTTCGGTATATATAACCAGAGAGGATATGTCAGGAGTAATTTCAGTTATTGTTTCTTTCTGTGCAAAAAATGAAATTGCAGAAAATACAAATGTGAATAATAAAATAAAATTTTTCATGTCAGATTTTTTTAATTGATTATCAGATTTTCAAAGATAAATATTTTTTTTCTTAGTTGACGCTAGATTGACTTAACAAGTGCTCTTTTTGACGCTTTATATTTTGCATTTCAATATTATTGTTTCGGTAACATTTAGCGCTGATAGCTTTCAGTATTAGTATTTTTGTGGCTATTTTTTCTTTATTTTTATCGCCACAAAAGCACCAAAACGCCAAATAATCACCAAAAATAATTTAGCCATATTGATTATTCAGAGATATATTGCTGTTAAAATTCTCTCACTGCTCTAACTTTATATGTAAGAGTTTTTAAATCAGTACCCTGAAATCCATTCCCGAAGTTTTGTTTTCTTGCAAAAGTTGCTCCTGCTTCAGTAGAACTCCAATAACCAACAGCTGAAAAACCACCAAGCCCAAAGCCAAAAAGATTCACATATATTTGATTTAGTTCAGCCTCTGATGGCAAAAACCAATCACTATAACCGTTATAAACCAGGTCTGAACAAAGTTTTGCTGCTCTGTCAGCTTCTCCGCATAAACCAATTATAGTTGTTGTATTATCCGAACCTGTACCTATTAATGAACCTGTAGCTCCTGTTGTAGTTCCGCTGCATCCCCACTGTTTTACTGACCATTCGGTAGAGACCGGAGCAGCTTCTAAATATCTCCATCCGTCACTGTATGAGCCTTTATCGTAAAATACCAGCCCTCCTCCAGGGCCGGTGTCTCCAATACTAAAAGGAGGACAAACGCCACCGGTAGTCCATGTAGGAACTCCATAGCAAAAAGTTAATCCCTGACCCAAAGTGCCGGCAGGGACAATTATCCAGTTTGTTCCATCCCAGTATTGCATATCTCCCAAACTGACTCCAGCGGGTTTTGATGCATCAACATAAGTCTTATTTGCAGCATCAGTGGGATTTATCGGGTCTGCAACATTAATTATATTCTGGTCACTTGCACTGATTGTTCCTTCAAAAGTTTTATTACCTAAAATTGTCTGATTACCTGAAGTAGTAACTGCATCAGTTATCCCATAACCGGAAATAGTCGTTGGAGTGCTTGTGATTTCAGCCCAGTCAGGTATATATGTTATTGGCCGATAAAGGCCGAAGTGATCTCCCCAGCCAAAAGCAGTATTCCAGTTACTGATATTTAATGATGTAATTCCATTTGCAGGGTGAAGTAAGAAAACAGGGTCAGTTTCGGTAAAACTTGTTAAATATCCTATCGTACTGTGATCTCCCCAACTATAGGCAGAGTTCCATTCACTTATATTGGTTAATGTAATCCCATTGGAAGGATGTAAAACAAATACCGGATCTGTTTCATTTGCAGGTACAGCTGTTACTAAATCTGCTATTTCAACATATCCCGAAAGATCCTGATCCCCTGAATTGACTCCTGATAAATTAGCAAGATTTGCAATATCAGTTGATGTAATACTTACAGCATCACTACCACTATACACTGGATCTGTTTCACTACTTAAAACATTTTCTGCAGTTTTCGCATGTAAAGCATATGGAACACTTAGTATCTGACTGGTACCTGTAATAGTATAAGTTGTTCCGCCGGTCGGATCAGTTTCAACCTGAATGAAATATGGACCAGCAGTCCAGTCAATGGCATCAAAAGCTATTCCGGAAACAAAAGTGCCATCACCAATTTCAATTGAAACAAGACCATTATCGTTTGTGTTGGCTGAATGTGTTTCAACAAATACAGGTTGAGTATCTTGCAAAATAGTTATTTGCATACCAATACTACTATTTGGCACCAACTGATTACTCACATCCCTGATTACAGCCTGATAACTCATTTTTTCGGGTGATTGAGCGAACACGCTTGCCGATAATAGCACGGCTACAAAAAATGTAAATACTTTTTTACTCATAATATTATTTATTTTTATTGTATTCGTGAATACTTTGTATTTCATTGTTTATTCCTTCTTAATTTTTAATGATTTTAAATGTTTTTATTACTTTAATGTCGTCGGTGACTTTTACCAAATAAATTGCAGGTTTAAGGTTTTCCATTGAAATGATTGTTTCATTGCCATCTGCTTTTTTATTCTCCAAAAGTTTTCCGGTATTGTCATATAGCTGATAACTTAATTTTTCTGTTTTGTAGTTTTCAACACTCAACTTCACATAATATGTTGCAGGATTTGGAGAGGCAGAGCATTGTAATAATATTCCGTTTGCTTCCTCAATCCCAATTACAATTGAAATTTCATATGGTTGTTGCACTCCCTGCGCTACAGAACCATTAGAGCCGTTATTTGTGGTATAAACAATCTGCCCTATAGAATAGCTAACCGAACCTCCTGAACCTAAGGCATTATTCCCTGATGTTGTAATGGTTTCCTGAGCATGAATAAATGAAAGCCCAATAACTGAAAATAAAAGGACAACAAGTAATAATTTTTTCTTTCTCATATTTATAATAAGTAATGATTTACAAATCAGAAAACCTGTAAAAAATTTTATAAATATAGTAAATTTTCAAATACAAATTTTCAAAGTATTTTTAGTTTAATTATTAAGTAACTGATGTTACGCAAA
>JBDRPR010000275.1:0-3528 GCA_043826845.1 Bacteroidota bacterium | reverse complement strand
ATGCAGGCTGTAAACATTGTTGCCCCATTTTATTTTGCTACCGGAAATTATGAAAAAGCGGAACCTTTTTATACTAACGCCACTATCACTCTGGAAAAATCAAGTGGAAAATTATCAGTTGATTATATTACCTCATTAAACAGTCTTGGAGAATTTTACTTAAAAGCATCGATGTTCGATAAAGCGGAGACCGTTTATTTGGAATTTGTAAACCTGTGCGAAGAGTTTTTTGGGAAGAAAAGCGCAGATTATGCTACATCGCTAAATAATCTTGCTGTAGTTTATGAGAAGCAGGGTAAGAATCTTCAGGCAGAAGAGATTTATTTACAATCACTAAAAATAAAAGAGAAAGTATTTAAAAAAGAAAGTGACTTTTATGCCCTGACATTATCTAATCTGGCCATATTATATGATAATATGGGAAAATATAATGAAGCTGAAAATCTACTTTATGAAGTAATAATTATATACGAAAAAATATACGGGGATAATAGCCTTAATTATGCTAATGCTTTAAATAGTCTGGCTTCAATTTATTCTAATTTTGGGAAGTACACTGGTGCCATTGAACTTATCACAAAAGCAATGGAAATACAAAAAAGCATTTCAGGTGAAAAATATGAAGCTTATGTAAATTCACTGAATAATCTGGCTTTAATTCATCAGGAAACGGGAGAATTAGACAAAGCTAAAAAGGAATTTGAAAAAGATATAGAGCTAAGAAAAGAAATTCAGGGAACAAAGCACAGCGATTATGCAACTGCGTTGTATAACCTGGCAAATCTTAGAATTCAGATGGGAGAATATTCTGAAGCTGAAAAGCTTCTGATAGAAGCCCTGGTGATTCACAAAGAAAATGTTGGTGAAATTCATGCATCTTATGCTAACACCTTAAATAGCCTTGCCGGACTATATGGATATATGGGTAACTTTCAGCTTGCAGAACAAAGCTATATGAAATGCAGGGAGATTTATGAAAACATATATGGAAATCTTCACCCTGAATATGCTACATTTTTATGCAATCTTGGATTATTCTATTTTGAATCAGGAGAATATAATGAATCTGAAAAAATGTTGTTAAAAGCTTTGGAAATACAAAACAATGCATATGGGAATGATAATCCTGATAATATATTCCCTTTGAACAATCTTGCTAATACAATGATTGCAAAAGGGAATTTTAAATTGGCTGAAAAATATTTGCTTCAGTCATTATCTATTGTAACAGATAAACTCGGAACTGATCATCCAAATTATGCTTCCGCCATATCAGGATTAGGTGTTTTTTATTATAATACAGGAAATTATGAAAAATCCGAAAGCTATTATCTTGAAGCATTAAGTAAATATAAAGACATTTATGGTGAAAGTAGCTCTGATTATTCGACAACCTTGAGTAATATTGGTGCGTTGTATCTGTCAATGGCCATAGATAAAGAAGATATTTCAAAAGCAAATGAATTTGCTGGAAAAGCAGAAATTTTTCTGAATAAATCATTAACAATTGATAGTATTACAGTTGGTACAGGACACCCAGATTATGCGACCCACCTGAACAATCTTGCAGAGATGTACAGAAATACAGGTCAGTTTGAGAAAGCAGAAATCGCATTCATTAAATCAATTGAAATTGAGAAAAAAGTATTTGGCGAAAATTATCCGGATCTCGCTGTAAGCTATCATAACCTTGGTTTGCTATATGCCGGAATGTTAAAATATGAAGAAGCAGAAAGGTATTGTTTGAAAGCACTAAAAATGAAACAATCAGCTTTTGGTGAGAATAATCCGAAATGCGCTGAAACTATATCAAGTCTTGCATATATTTATGAATGTGCAGGTAAAACTGAAGAAGCAAAAGACTTATATATAAAAGCTTTATTTCTTAATTATCAATTAGTAAAAAATAATTTTTCATTTTTATCAGAAGAAGAAAAAGCTGCTTATAGTAAAACCATTTCTCATTACAATGATATGTTTCTTTCATTTGCGAATGAATATTTTATTTCTGATTCGGAAATTACTGGTTTTGCTTATAATAATGAACTTATAAATAAAGGATTATTACTTCGTTCGACACAAAAGATGAAAAGCACAATAATAAACAGTAAGAATAAAGAACTAATTGCAGACTATAACAGTTGGATTGGAATAAAACAGCAATTGTCAAAATTGTATTCTATACCACTGGATAAAAGAAATGATGACATTTCTATGCTTGAAGAACAGGCAAATATTTTAGAAAAAAAGCTGATTGTAAGTAGTTCCGAATTTCAGGACAACAGCAACTTATTCAATCAGAAATGGGAAGAAATTAAAAATAATTTAAAAGAAAATGAGGCAGCAATCGAATTTGTTCAATATAAAAAATTAGAAGGAGACAACAGTTATTCAAATAATTACAGTGCAATCATCATTCTTCCGGAGAAAAGCGCACCGGTAATGATCAATTTATTTGAAGCGAATGAGTTAAATAAAATATTAAAGAACTTTTCAGGTGACAATTTTGCATATATCACAAAAATGTATAATAAAGAATCAGCTGAAAGCAAAAAGTTGTACGAATTGATCTGGCAACCAATAGACTCAATTCTGGGAAAAGTCAACACAATATTTTATACACCTGTTGGCTATTTGAATAAAATTGCATTTTCAGCGCTTCGAACAAAAGACAATATTTATTTATCAGATAAATACAATATGATTGCTCTGACAACCACAGCAAAGGTTTATGAGAAAAAATTTAATAATCTTATTGCCGGTAATACAAACTTGTACATTTTCGGGGGAGCCAGATTTTCTGCAGATAATAATACAAAAGGACTTTGGTCATATTTGGCAGGAACAAAAGAAGAAGTAAATAAAATTTCAGGCATTTTTACTGCTAATAAATTATCATCTGTAAGTTATACTGATCTTGATGCCAGCGAAGAGAATATCAAGCAATTGGGGAACAATGAGTCTTTGAAAATTGTGCATATCGCTACTCATGGCTTTTTCTTTCCTGACCCGGAGGAATTGAAGGAGACAGATAATGAAAAAACAGAATCAGGTTCACTTGCATTCAGAGGAGGAGGATATCAGGGCATGGAAAATTTCATATATAATACAAATCCATTGATGAGATCCGGTTTGATTTTTTCAAAAGCTAATGATTTTTTAAACAGCGGAACAGGTGAAGATAATGATGGGATTTTTACTGCTTATGAAGCGTCAAATATGAATCTGGAAAATACCAGTCTGCTTGTTATGTCTGCATGTGAAACAGGATTGGGAGATATAAAAGGTAATGAAGGAGTTTATGGATTACAAAGAGCTTTTAAAATTGCCGGAGTAAAATTCATCATTATGAGTCTATGGCAAATACCAGATAAAGAAACTTCCGAATTTATGATTACGTTTTATTCAAAACTTATAAAAACCAAAGATGTAAGAAAATCTTTCACTGAAACTCAGAGTTTAATGAGAAAAAAATACGATCCTTTTTACTGGGCTGCGTTTGTTTTGATTGAGTAATCAGTGATTAGT
>JBDRPR010000274.1:0-5977 GCA_043826845.1 Bacteroidota bacterium | reverse complement strand
GCATTTTAAGCAAAACAAACAACATAGAAAAAAGAATAAGATTATTTTAAGAAATGATCATGAAATATTCCAGAAATACAATTATCTTAAATTAAGTGATAATGATACAATTGCATTAATCGGGAATATTGGATATTCTGAGTGTTTATTAGAATCTCGCAATTATTCAAAAGCGATATATTATCTCAAAGATAATAATGTTGAGGATGCCAGATATAAAAATTTTATTATCGGAAAATCATACTCATTATTGAAAAATTATGATTTAGCTGAAAAATATCTTTATAAAGAATTAAGTATCAAAGATGGTTATATGAAAGGGGCGGTCGAAACACTGGTCAATATCTATCTTAAGACAAAGAATTATAAAAAGGTAATACCATTTGTATTTAATGACGAATACCGCTCGTATGTTTCATTGACTGATCTTAAAGATATTGCAGTAATTAATAATGATATTTTCGAATATCTGAGCGCTTTTACAAAACTGGTTGTCAGCAAAACTGATGCATTGGGGATTTTGGCAGCATTGTTAATATGCCTAATCTGGCTTTTTTATCTCAGACGAATTGATATATTTAAACCGGAAAAATATTATCTTGTTTTTTCAGTTCTGCTTCTAGGTATATTCTTTTCATCAGGAGCCTCTTATATGTCGAGTTATTTGAAATACAATTTCAATTTCTCGATTGAAAATAAAATATTGTCTCAGTTGGTTTTTTATATTTTCGACGTAGCACTGATTGAAGAAATCGTTAAAATTCTTCCTCTTCTTTTACTTTTATTGATCAGTAAAAAAGTAAATCAACCCTATGATTATATTTTCTATGCATCAGTTTCTGCTCTGGGTTTTGCTTTTATTGAAAATATTGTTTATTTTGAAACAGGTTCTCTTCATATAATGCACGGTAGGGCATTGATTTCTGTTGTAGGCCACATGTTTGACAGTTCAATAATTGCATATGGTCTGGTATTGTCCAGATACAGGAAAAAAATGCATTTTATTCCGTCATTTTTCATCTTTCTTGCCATAGCGGCTATTGTACATGGCTTATACAACTTTTTACTTTATTTAAACTGGCATGCCCTGTTTATTATTTATTATCTGACTTGTGTGAAAATTTGGGTGACATTAATTAATAATACATTAAACAATTCGGGATTCTTTAATTATAAAATCAGAATGAAGACTCATCAGATTCAATTTTACCTGGTTATATCATTGACTTTTGTTCTGGCATTCGAATATCTTTCAATTGGATATTTGTACGGACCTGATGCTGTGAATGAAACATTATTTTCATTTACATCGGTTGGAAGTATTTTAATTCTTTTTCTTGCCAGTAGATTAAGCAAATTTGATTTAATGAAAAAACGATGGAGTATAATTGATTTCAGGGTTAATCCGTTACATTATAAAACTTACCCATTGAATTTTGTCGGATATACTATTGAACTAAAAAATTATTACAATTCAGGGATTTTCGATGATCTGTTTCCTGAACCTGTACAAGGCGAAATTATTGACCGGCTAACAATATTTAATGATCAGATTTATAATTTCAAACAAAGAAAGTCGGAGAGCAACTGGTTTCTTGTAAAATTAAGTCAACCAGCTCATTATCGCAAAAAGAAGATAAAAATGATTTTAATAAAATTTAAAAAAAGACAGGTGAATTTGAAACAAGAACATGACTTGCTGGCAAAAGTTCTTATTGCAAAAAATCAGGATGCTTACAAATCGGAACAATTATCTAGAAACAGATTTTTTATGGCAGGTGGAGGAATAGTAAATCTGGTTTCGACAAATGAATAATTTTTATATTTTTAAGTGATGTTACGCAAATTATTATTTTTGACACGAATTGCACGAATTTACAAGAATTATCATTTAAGATACGAATTATCATAGTATGATTATTTTATACAAGGAAAAATTAAATTTAATTCACAATAATTTTTTCTTTATACTCCATATCACCGGCAATTATTTTTATGAAATAAATCCCCTTGGGCTGATCGGAAATATTAATTTCATATTCCTGTGAAATAATATTTGATTGCGAAAAAATATTGCATCCAAAACACTACATAACTCCAAATTTATGGTACCCACACAATTCTATGACACGCCCTTAAGAATTAATTAAGCAATCATTTTTTATAGACAATTTCTCCGTTTATTACTGTCATTACAACTTTTGTCTTTAAAATTTCATTTTCAGGAATAGTCATAATATCCTTATTAAGAACAACAAAATCAGCAACTTTTCCCTTTTCAATACTACCTTTTACATGCTCTTCGAAACTGGCTTTTGCCGGCCAGATTGTAATAGATTGCAGGGCTTCTTTCCTTGAGAGTGCATTTTCGGGCATAAAACCATTTTCAGGATATCCTTTTTCGTCTTTTCTGGCAATTGCTGCATAGAAAGTATATATCGGATATATTTCTTCAATAGGAAAATCGGTTCCATTTGGTAACCAGGTATTTTGATCCAACAATTCTTTGTAGCAATATGCATTCTTAATTCGCTCTTTACCTAATCTTTCCTCAGCCCAGTACATATCTGATGTTGCATGAGTTGCCTGTACTGAAGGAATAATTGAATATTCTGCAAATTTTTGAATATCACTTTTATCAACTATCTGAGCATGTTCAACTCTCCAGCGAAGGTCATTTTTTCCTTTCAGATATTTTGCATATACATCAAGTATTAATCGGTTTGCAGAATCACCAATGGCATGCGTACTTAACTGATAATTATTATCTAAAGCAAGTTTGCAGATATTATTGTAAAACTCCATTTTTTCGACAATCATACCTGAATTTTCAGAGTCATCAGAGTAAGGTTTCAGCAAACAGGCACCACGTGATCCGAGAGCTCCGTCAGTGTACATTTTTATTGTTCCTACCCTTAGTCTTTCAGTTTTATAAACACCATTTTTAACGAATTTTTCAAAGTTTTCATTATTCGGATCGAGCATGGCATTTATCCGCAATTTTAAACTTCCGGATTTTTGTATTGAATCATATAGTAAAACAATTTCTCTAATCAATCCGGCATCCGTTATGGAAGTCAGTCCTGCCGCAAAACAATCATTCTGTGCTTTTAACAATGCCTCTGCTTTTTGTTTTGAATCAGGGGGAGCAACCTTGTCTTTCATAAAATCGGCTGCTTTTTCAAGCAATAATCCTGTCATAATCCCATTTTTCAAAACAACTTCTCCACCTGAAAATTTTGTTTTTTCATCAATACCTGAAATTTCCAATGCCTTATTGTTCGCAAGCACAGCATGTCCGTCAATTCTTAAAAGGACTATAGGATTCTCAGGAAAAAGCTCGTCAAGTTTTTCTTTTTCGGGAAATTGTTTGTCTGACCAGTCATTCTGATCCCAACCCCTGCCTGAAATCCAAAAATAATTGTGCTCTTTCTGAAAATTTATCAATCGGGTTATTACTTCATCAAATGAAAGACAGTTTTTCAAGTTTACTTCAAATTCATTGTTTTTGGCGTAACTATAGAAATGACAATGTGCATCATTAAATCCAGGGTAAACAAATTGTCCGGATAGATTCTGTTTTGTACCGAATTCATATTTTTTTTCAAGTTCATCCTTTTTCCCACAGTCGATAATCATTCCTTTATCCGCGACAAAACTTTCCACAACAGAAAAAACAGAATCAACAGTATATACGGTTGCATTATAATACAGGCTGTCAACTTTCATTTTAGGGAAATTACATGAATACATAAAAAATACAATTAAGGAAAATACTATTTTAATCTTATTAAAATTCATCTATAAATAGTTTACAATTTTGATCCAACAGGCATCAAAAACCATTAAATTTCCATATAACTGTAGGAATCAGCAATAAAAAACCGGTAATTATCAGTATCACCATTAAAGGAGCGATCCACTTTAACCATTTATCATAAGGAACCCTTGCAATCCCCAGAGCACCTATAAGTACACCTGAGGTCGGCGTGATCATATTTGTAAAACCATCTCCAAACTGAAAAGCAAGAACTGTTGCCTGTCGTGATACACCAATCAAATCAGAAAAAGGTGCCATAATAGGCATTGTTAACGCTGCTTTTGCCGAGCCTGAAGGGATAATTATATTCAACAGTGTCTGAATCCCATACATAACTTCGAGCGACACAATTTTTCCTGCATTTGCAAGAGAACCTGCCATGCTGTTCATAATTGTATCGACAATTTTACCATCTGTGAGAATTACAATTATTCCTCCTGCAAGACCAACGATCATCGCTGCTGACAAAATATCCTTCACTCCTTCAAGAAAGAGTTTTGTAATTTCGTTTCCTCGTCTGTTTGCTGCCAATCCTGACAATATTCCCATCGCAAAAAACAAAGTGCCGATTTCCATAACATACCATTGGTATCCCATAACCCCGATAATCAGGAAAATGACAGTAAATGCCAGTAAATTCAGTATAAAGAAATGTACTGATTTTCGTAAACCTAAAAATCCGGATATCGCAAATAAACCTGTACTTATTGGAACTGCAGGAAATGTAGCAGTACTATTACCAATTGACATAGATGTCTGAGGATAATAATACGAAAATATACACAATACAATTGTTGTCAAACCGTATGTTATCCACCCCATTAGCGGTGTACCGTATTTTATTTCTTCTGTATCTGCAGATTGTTTTTTTCTCCAATATTCATCCACAGCATAAACAGGTGACTTTTTCGGATTCTTTTTAATTTTAGCAGCATATCTGAGTATAAAGAAAAATCCGATGAAATTTATTATAAACCAACAAATTAATCTGTATTCGATACCGGAAAAAATTGGAATATCAGATAGTCCCTGAGCTATGCCAATTGTAAAAGGATTTAATATTGCACCTGCAAAACCCAGATGAGCAGCAACATATACCAGACATACTCCGGTAATAGAGTCATAGCCCATAGAAATTGCGAGAGGAACTAAAATTATTACAAATGCAATGGTTTCTTCGCTCATGCCGAACACAGCTCCAAAAATACTGAACATGAGCATAATTAACACCATCACTATGTTATTAACCCCAATTTTGCGCATAAATCTTGATCTCTCAAGTTTTTTTGTAAGTTTCAGAAATGCTAAAATTCCGACATCAATTGCTTTGCTGGCGTTCATAATCCAAAATGCACCACCAATAAGTAAAATAAAAATTATAATATCAGCCCTGTCAACAAATCCCTTAAAAATCGCCGAAAATATCTGCCATGTTTGCGGCTGGTTTTCAGTATGTTGATATGATCCCTGAACAATTATGCTTCTTACAGAGCCATCTGGTAGTACTTTATCCATTCTGGAAAATTCTCCGGCAGGTATAAACCATGTAAGTATTGCTGCAAATACAATAATAATGAATACAATAACATAAGTATGTGGAATCTTTTTTAACATATTTCAATAATTTGCATCAGCAAACCTAAATAAATTTTCTTTAATAAGTACATGCTATTAAAAAATTATTAAGTTTCCAATGATGGTACAATGCATAATGTCTGTCGTATTTGATTTAAGAACATGGAATGCTGATTTTTAATTTTAGAAATGCTTAAAAATCAGAAATACCAGCCTGTCAGGATTATCCGAACTGAGCATTATTCCATTTCCTTATTTGTCAGTTAGTCAGGATATTCAATTTGTTTTTTTATCATATATTATTTTCAAACGATAATTTAATGATGTAGTCTTGAAACTGTTCAGACTTTGGTAATATTATACTTTGAATGGCCATAATTTGCGTTTTTTTTATAACTGACGTTACGCATAATTTTTATTTTTAGACACGAATTACGCAAATTTGCACGAATTTTCATGTGTTTATTTTTTTATTTTTTAAATTATTGTCACATGGTCCCGATTGCTATCGGGATCGGGAGCCTAATAATCATTCCGATAGCTATCGGAACGGTTTGTGATAAATTTTTATCATGGGCATTT
>JBDRPR010000273.1:0-2718 GCA_043826845.1 Bacteroidota bacterium | reverse complement strand
CAACATTTGAAATAGTTGTTCCAACCGGGGCATTGTTTAAAGTGAAATTTCCTACATCCAGTAAATTGTCAACAAATGTTTCATTTGTCAGATTGATATACAGCAAACTCCCGTCAAGATTCAATTCATCAAGTGTCAGATTTGGAGTAATTAGCAATGAAACCGGCTCGAGAACAGCAGTTATTGTAATTTCATTTGAAGTCAAATCAGCTCCACCGGTCAGCTCAACAGCCAGAATAGTTATACTGAAATTAGTATAATCAACATCAAAATCAGTGTTGTCAAATGCCAGATAAACAACTGCACTGTCAGGGTCAACATAGACAACATTCGAAATAGTTGTTCCAATCGGAGCATTATTAAGAGTGAAATTTCCGATATCCAACGAATTGTCAACAAATGTTTCGCTGATTAAATTGATATATAGCATGTTCCCATCAAGAGTCGTTTCATCCAAAGCCTGATCAGGAGTTATTATTACAGACTGAGATAATAATGAACCTGAAATAAACAAAAATATGACAAGTGATAAAAGTCTGAAAATTTTCATAATTGCATGGTTTTAAAATATATTGTAAAAATTTCTATTTTTTAAGATATTATGCAAACCTACATAAATTTTCTTAAATAGATGCAAGCTTATAAAAAATTTATAATGATTCTACTTGTCAAATAATAATACATAATGAATTACGGGGATAATTTAAAAAATCAATTTAATAAATTAGCAAGGATGAACAGAATTAGTTAATATTGTCACAAAAAAACATTATGAATACAATATTAAATCACGTTACAATAAGGAAATATAAGCAGAAAGAAATTGCACAAGATCTGTTAAATTCAATTATATATGCAGGAACCAGGGCATCAACAACTGGAAATATGCAGATATATTCAATAATTGTTACAATGGACAATGACATGAAGAAAAAATTATCCCCATTGCATTTTAATCAGCCGATGGTAGAAAGTGCACCGGTTGTAATGACTTTTTGTGCTGATTTTAATCGTTTTAATAAGTGGTGCACTTTTCGTGATGCAAAACCGGGGTATGATAATTTTCTTTCATTTTTTACTGCTGCTATAGATGCAATTTTAGTTGCTCAAAATGTTGCGTTGGCTGCTGAAAGTAATGGCTTAGGGATATGCTACTTAGGAACAACTACGTACATGGCAAAAGAAATCATTAATGTTTTGGATTTGCCAAAAGGTGTTATACCTGTTACTACCTTAACTATTGGTTATCCTGATGAAAATCCGGAATTAACTGACAGATTACCGGTTGAAGCTGTTGTGCATTATGAAAAATATAAAGATTATATCCAATTAGATATTGATAAATTTTATGCAGTAAAGGAGAACAGAGCAGACAATAAAAAATTTGTAGAAGAAAATAATAAAAAAACACTTTCTCAAGTTTTTACTGATGTCAGATATAAAAAGGCTGATAATATCTTTTTTTCAAAAAAACTGCTGGATGTTCTGAAAGAACAAGGTTTTATGGATAATGATTAATTTTCCGGAATATTTGATTCTGGGAGATATTTAAAGATTATTCTTTAATTAATTTATACACACAATTGATTAATATGCAAGAAAAAATTAAAATTATTGTTTTATTGATTTTAACTTTTTCGATGAATGCATATTGTCAAAAAATTGAACTTGAAATTAAACAAGTTGATGCAATTGAGGAAATCAATAAAATTGTTTATAAAAATTATTTTTCTGATACTTTGAAGATTAATAATGAATTAAATAAATTTTTAATACATTATATTGATAAAGGTTATTTATCAGCAAGTTTTGATACAATTGTAATAGATTCTTTGAAATATACAGCTGACTTTCATTTGGGTGATGTTTTTTACTGGAGTGAAATAACTTTTAATAGTGTAGATATTGAGGCTATCAGAAGTATTAAAGTTAAATCAGATAAATTTCAGGATTCACCTGTGTCTGTTAAGGAATTTTCAAAACTTAATAAGAATATTCTGAGATATTATGAGAATAATGGATTTCCTTTTGTAAGAACTTATTTATCAGATATAGATTTTAAAGGAGATTCTATATACGGGCATTTGAATATTGAGAAAAATGATGAATATTTGATTGATTCAATTATTGTTAAAGGAAATGATAAATTGACATCAGCATTTATTTGTAAATATCTTGGTATTGCTCAGGGTTCGGTCTATAATGAGAGTAAAATTGTAAATGCTGATAAAAAATTAGGTGATTTATCTTTTTCGAAACTTATTAAACCATGTGAAATAAAGTTTACTACTGGAAAATCATCGCTAATAATATATTCAGAAAACAAAAAAGCAAACCGTTTTAATGGAATTCTTGGAATTGTTCCGAATGATAAGGTCACTGATAAAGTATTGTTAACAGGGAATATAAATTTATTTTTAATCAATTCGTTTAAGTCAGGAGAGATTATTTCTTTTAATTGGGAAAAACCTCAGGCATATTCTCAAAATCTGGAAGCTGAGTTTTCGATGCCTTTTATTTACAAATCAATTGGAAATGAGAATAAATTTGAATTGCAGAAGCGTGATACAAGTTTTTTAAAAGTCAGATTCAATTTCGGTGCACTTTTTTCTTTCAATGGATTGAATTATGCCAAAGCTTTTTATGAAAACAAAAATTCTATTGTGTTGTCTTCATCCGGACTTGAGAATCTGACAGTATTGCCTGATTATGCTGATT
>JBDRPR010000272.1:0-16247 GCA_043826845.1 Bacteroidota bacterium | reverse complement strand
TTCAGGAAAATTATTTTCTATTAAACAGATTTCTTCAATACTTACAGATCTGGAATTAATTTGAAAAGAATCACCTCTTCTTATTTTCTTATAAGCTCTTTCTCCATTAATGTGCACAGCGGAATATAACGGAGGGACCTGTTGAATATTTCCTGTAAAATCCTTTATAGTTTTTAATATCATTTCTTCATTTATGTGGTCAACAGGAAAAAAAGTATCTGGTTCTGTTTCTCTATCATATGAAGGCGTTGTTGCCCCCAATAAAATAGTTGCGAGATATTCTTTTTGTCCTTGCTGAATTGCATTTGTGTTTTTTGTTTCCTTGCCTGTACATATAATCAGCAAACCTTCGGCTAACGGATCAAGGGTTCCTGCATGTCCCACTTTCAATTTATCATAAGAGAATTTTTTTTTGAGAAGATACCTTACATTTTTTACTGCACCAAAAGAAGTCTGTCCTATATCTTTATTTATCAAAATAATGGCACCAGCCTGATAATCATTTTCCGCACCAATAAAAATTGTCATTTATCCGAAAATATTATATCCTAAACCAATTGCTATTAATCCAATAATAAAGCAATAGATTGAAAAATAGATTAATTTACCTTTTTTAACCAGATTAATCATCCATTTACATGCAAACAATCCGGATATAAAAGCAGCAATAAAACCAATAAGCAGAGGAGTTGTTCCAATTTCACTATTTGCATTAAATTCTCCATTAATTAAATCTCGAACATTTTCTCCTATTATTGGTATTAATACCATTAAAAAAGAAAATTTTGCAACAAATTCACGTTTATTCCCCAAAAGTAAACCCGTTGCTATTGTGGTCCCTGATCTGGAAATTCCGGGTATTACAGCAATAGCCTGAGCGATCCCAATGATTATTGAATCTAAATAAGATATGTTTTTTTCTTTTGATTTTTTATAATACGCAAAGGCCAGCAATGTTCCTGTAAATAATAACATAAATCCAACAAATACAACATTTCCGCCATTAAAAAACTGTTCAATAAAATCTTTAAAAAGAAAACCAACTATAGCGACAGGAATTAAGGACAGAAAAATTTTAAAGATATAAATGGTCTCCTCATTCCATTTAAAAAGGAACAATCCCTTTAAAAGCTTAAGGATATCTTTCCAGAATATTACTATTGTACTTGCAACAGTAGCACCGTGAACTGCAACAGTAAACAGGATACTGTCTTTTCCCTCAATTCCCAGAATTGCTTTGCCTAATTCGAGATGCCCACTACTACTAACAGGCAAAAACTCTGTTAATCCTTGTAATAATCCAAGGATAATTGCTTCTAACCAATTCATAAATGCTGTTTATTGATTTTCCTTTGTCTCCTTTGGTTTTTTAATTATTGCGAATCCAACCACAATAAATCCTAATACAACAAGAATAGGGGCCAAAGTAATTCTGGTAAAGCTGAATACTTCAGGATTAAAAACTGATGGAGTCTCCGGTTTGCCACCGGCCATAAAAACGAAACCTAAAATTATTATTAAAAAACCTATTGCCAGGTACAGGTAATTTTTCTTTCCTATTGCAAAACTGCTATTTTTCATTGTTTGAATTTTTCAAAAATAAGTTAATAATTTAATTCTCCGGAATTTAGTCTCAGATATTTATTTACAGCAAAATAAGTAGATATCCAGGTTAATATAATCCCTAAAAGAATCACTAAAATAAATAATAAAGCAATTATATCAACCTCCTTAAAGGTTATAACATCTTTGAGTTCTTTTTGTGCAAGATATATTACTCCTACAAGCATTCCAATTGCAATAAAAGCTCCGATTAATCCATGCAACACGCTTCGAAGTAAAAATGGCCATCGAATAAAACCGGCAGATGCACCGACAAGCTTCATAGTGTTAATGATAAATCTTTTGGAATATATTGCCAGACGGATTGTGTTATTAATAAGTGTGAATGAAATCAACAAGAGAAATCCGCTGAAAATAAGGATGATCAAACTTATTGTTCTTATATTATCATTTATTTCATTGATAAGAGATTTGTTATACCAGATTTCATGAATTTCATCATAATCTTTTAAATCAGCTTCAATAACAGAAATGCTGTCATTATTTGCATAGTCAGCTAAAAATTTCACTTCGATAGATGGGAGTAATGGACTATAGCCTAAAAATTCAACAAAATCTTCGCCTAATTCTTTTATTAGCTCCTCTGTTGCTTGCTCTTTTGAAATATATTTTGTGGATTTTACATAATACGAAGCATCAAGATCTTTTTGAATACGGATAATATCAACCTCTTTCACATTTTCTTTTAAAATAACTGAAAAACTAATGTTTTCTTTTACATAATCAGATATTTTTTTGGAATTCAACAATAACAGACCAGTTAAACCCAACAAAAATAATACAAGTGAAATACTGATTATTGTTGTCAGATATGAACTCCTGATCTTTCTTTTTGAATTGACTTCTTTTATTTTATTCATCCGAAGATAACTTAATTTTAAAGTCAGATAAAACACCCCAATTACCTTCATTCGTTTTTAACTTCGTTGAGCTCTCCGCCAAAGGCGAATCAATGGCGATCAGCAAAATCATGAGTGTTTCATTGACTGAAATTCAGTACGAAAATAGTATAATCATTTGCGATTGCAAAGTTTTTTGCTTAATTGCCATAACATAAAAGAAATAAATGTTTGTAATAATTTCATTATAAGCGCAATGAAGAATATTTAAAAATTGTTAATTTTCTTTAAGTAATTTAATCATGCTTGTTTTTTCAGATAAAATATTTTCAATTTCTGAAATTGGTAATCTATCCTGTTTCATACTGTCTCTGTCGCGGATTGTTACCATGTTGTCCATCAAGGTCTGATGATCAACTGTAATACAATATGGAGTACCAATTGCATCCTGTCTGCGATATCTTCGTCCGATTGAATCTTTTTCATCATATTGACAATTGAACTTAAATTGCAATATGTTAAGAATTTCTTTTGCTTTTTCAGGCAATCCGTCTTTTTTCACAAGCGGGAGTACCGAAAGCTTAACTGGAGCTAAAGCCGGCGGAATTGAAAGAACAACTCGTTCTTCAGAACTGCCATCCTCTTTTTCTACCTGTTCTTCCCTATAGCAACCACATAAAATCATTAAAAATGTACGATCAAGACCTATAGATGTTTCGACGATATAAGGAACATAGCTTTGATTTTCTTCAGTATCATAAAATTGTAATTTTTTTCCTGAAAACTTTTGATGCTGATTAAGGTCAAAATCTGTTCTTGAGTGGATTCCTTCAATTTCTTTAAATCCGAATGGAAAATCAAATTCTATATCAAAGGCTGCATTTGCATAGTGAGCAAGTTTATCATGCTTATGATAACGGTATTTGTCTTCCCCTATTCCTATTGCTTTGTGCCATTTCATCCGTTTTTCTTTCCAGTATTCAAACCATTTCATTTCATCGCCAGGTTTAACAAAATACTGCATTTCCATTTGTTCAAATTCTCTCATGCGGAAAATAAACTGACGGGCAACTATTTCATTACGAAAAGCTTTTCCGGCTTGAGCAATTCCAAAAGGAATTTTCATTCTTGCAGATTTTTGTACATTGAGAAAATTTACAAATATTCCTTGAGCTGTTTCAGGGCGAAGATAAATTGTGTTTGCATCATCGCTTACTGATCCTAATTTTGTTTCAAACATTAGGTTAAACTGACGAACATCTGTCCAGTTTTTTGATCCTGAAACAGGACAAGCAATCTCAAGATCAATAATTATTTGTTTTACTGCAGCAAGGTCGTTGTTCTTCATTGCAGTGACAAATTTGTCATTAATCTCATTTATTTTATGTTTACTGCGTAAAACATTTGGATTTGTTTCACAAAATTGTTTTTCATCAAAAGCATTCCCAAACCTGTTTTTCCCTTTTTCAATTTCCTTTGTAATCTTTTGTTCAATTTTCTGAAGATAATCCTCAATTAAAACATCAGCACGGTATCGTTTTTTCGAATCTTTGTTATCAATCAGAGGATCGTTGAAAGCATCAACATGTCCCGAAGCTTTCCATGTTGTTGGATGCATAAAAATTGCAGAATCAAGGCCAACAATATTTTCATGCAATTGAACCATCGATTGCCACCAGTACTGTCTTATATTGTTTTTTAGTTCTACACCATATGGTCCGTAGTCGTACACAGCTGCAAGTCCGTCGTATATTTCACTCGATTGAAAAACATAACCATATTCCTTACTATGAGAAATTATTTTTTTAAATAAGTCTTCTGAATTCATTATTATTTGTTTTGGTGCAAAGGTAAATATTTTGTTAGTTTTGGTAGTATTCAACATTTTTTTAAACATAGCTAATGTTTTCAAGCTACCCAAACAACTGTTTTATCTGTTCTTGTTTCAATTCAATCTTTCGTTATGTCGGTTTTTTCAATGTCTAAAACCATAGAATTAATATCATAGTTAAACCAATCTTTAAACATTTTGAAGGTTCTTTTTTGTGGCCAATCTTTTTCATCGGTGTGCCAATCATTCAATTCATTTTGAAAAATTTGGTCAAAATTCAGTTTTAACCAATTCTCTATTTCTTCGTTGCTGTCCTTTTCACGAATAAGATAAATATTACCATCTTCCATTTGGGTAACAGGACTTTCAGGATAGATAAAATTTATCCAATCAAACAGAGGTTTTTTGGGTTTTACTACAATAGCATTGCGATTGATACTTTCGTAGAAATATGGAATTGGCTCTATCACTTTTTCGTTGGTTTTACATTTATCATTCTTGATAGTAAGCTGTTAAAATGTTCTTCGGGAGTTTGACTCTTCACTTGAAGAATGTCGTTTTCAGTACTAAAGTCAACAATGATGTTATTGAATTCAGCAAAATGCTCCAATTTAAAGGCAACCATTTTATCTATAACATCACTGTACATGTGTGCTTTTAATACTTTCTTATACAAATCACTTCCCAAGCTGTTTTTGTTGTTTGCTAAATTCCACGCTTCAATACCGACTTCCAAAGTTTTTTCAAAATTCAATGTTTCCGTTAATTGATCATCAAATTGCTCTACAAGCTGTATCAACATTTCTGAATATTTTGGGCATGATTTTTCTACATTTTTTTCTTTCATTGCTTTGTTACATTTAATTCAGACAGCATTTTTTATATTTTTTCCCACTACCACAAGGACATGCTACGTTTCTGTCAATTTTTTCAGACTTTATAGGTTTTGGAGGATGTAATAATCTTTCTACGTCACTAATGTCTTCATCCTCATAGGGCTCTATTCCCACTATAACCTGCCAACCTTTACTATTACACAGTGCTATTATTTCTTGTGCTTTTTGCTGTGTTCGTACTTTTACTACTGCCGGCTTTTCTTTGCTTCCTAGTTTGCTCATTTTGTTTCTTTCTGTATTATATAGATTTCGTAAAGTAATTATCTGAATGTAATTCTTTTAGTAACTTATTCGTGGCATCATCATACAAAGCCATTTATCGTGCCTTGTCATATCTTCTTTGTCAACCACTTTGCCTAACCAATCTTTTATCATCGGGCTGTTTACATTGTCGTTGTAAACCCAATTTTCATTCCCTGTGTTGTAAGGCGGGTCAATATATATACATTTAACTTTCCCCGCATAAGTTGGAAGCAGCGCCTTCAATGCTTTCAGGTTATCGCCTTGTATAATCAGATTATCGTGTAAAGAAATGGCGCCTGTCCCGCCATAAGCGGGATCGGTTAAACTCAATTCTTTTTTCGGTATCAATTGATGATACTTAACCGCCAAATGGTGGTTTTGCACAAATGTTTTTCCTTTAAAATGGAGTGTTGGCATATTAAAATTCGTTTTCTAAAATTTTTTTAACTACTTTTTTTAATTCCGTCAGATCATTTTTTGCGGCATACCACACAATCCGAAATTCAATTGCATGATATTCATGTAAAATAAAATTTCTAAAGCCCCTTACCTTATGCCATGGATAAGAATATCGTTTAAGGATATCATCATCAACTTGAACAATCGCTTCGCCAATTATTGCAAGTTGAAATAGAGTTGCATTGATAGCCATATAATTTTCTAAAAATGATTCCTTTGTTTGATTTTCAATAAAGCTTTCAATATCCGAAATGGCTTTCAAAATATGCTCTATTCTTTCTTTACTGCCAATTTCCTTATCTCTCATACACTATTTTTAAATCCGGTCTAATACTGTCCATTACATGGGGCTTTATTCCTTCGCTCATCACTAAGTCAACTTTTTTATCAATAAGCTTTTCCATATAGTATTGAATATCGGCAAGGTCAAATAAAGAAAATTTCGAATCCTGTGGCACTTCTATCATCACATCAATATCGCTCTTGTAATCATCTTCACCCCTTGCAAAGGAGCCAAACAACCAAGCTTTTGTCACACGTCCGTCTTTAGCAAGATAATTTTTAATTTTTCTTATGATAGCTTTGCGGTCTATTTTTTTATAGGCATTATAAGCCACTTTCTCTTCTGCCACTTGCAAAGCTTTTAATGCTATGTCTTCATCTGCCACCTCATTTACTATTTTGTCAGATAGCCACGCAACTAATAAATCATTCTCATTCACCTTAAAATATTTTGCAAGCTTTATAACGTGTTCCCGTGTTGCCTTGCGCTGTCCCCGCTCAATTCTGCTTAGAATTGCCTGATCAATGTCAAGATATGCGGCAACTGTCCGTAAGGGCAGTTGCTTTTCTTCTCTAAGTTTTCTTATTATATCTCCCAGCCTATCCATTTTGATAAAAAGTATTTTGACATATTTTGGCAAAAATACGCAAGAATACCGAATTGGAACAATAAAAAGTATTAAAAGTTTTCAACATATTATCATTGTCAAGTGGGTCGGCAAAATTACTCACGAGTTGTATTTAATTGGTGTTCGTGAATAGCTTCGCTTATTTGGCTCATTTGGAGTTTGCATTTTTGCTCTGTTTTATTGTAACCCTATTTCATGACGAAATAATACATCAAATTTAAGATTACCCGACGCCATAAATTATTCCGAATTTTTCAGCAGGTTCGGAAAAACTCATACCGGAAGGAAGGCAAAATTTTATATAATTGATATTTTTTCCAACTGAAAGAAATTTTTTTTCATAATAAGTCTGAATTTTCAGAATTTTATCAATATTTTTTTCTGCATATAAATCATCGGTTTGCTGAAGCACTTTAATATGATTTGTCTCAATAATTGCCTGAGTATATTTGTACAACAGATCATTATCTGTTTTAAGATGAATGATACCGTTATTTATTAAAAATTTTGAATATATATTTAAAAACCTGCTGGATGTCAGGCGTTTTAAAGTGCGTGAAATTTTCATCTGAGGGTCAGGAAATGTAATCCAGATTTCATTAATTTCGTTTTTATTAAAAAAAGCATTTAATCCCTCGATTGCAATTCTAATGAATCCAATGTTGTTGATATTGTTCAATAAAGCATATTTTGCACCTATAAAAATTCTGGCCCCTTTGATATCAATTCCGAGAAAATTTTTTTCAGGGTATAATTCGGCAAGCTTTGTTGTATATTCTCCTTTTCCACAGGCCAGTTCAAGAATAACAGGATTTGAATTTTTAAAATATTCATCGCTCCATTTCCCTTTTAAATAGAAATCATTATTAAGTATTTCCCTGAAATGAGGCTGAAAGACATTGGAGAAATCTCTCAATTCGTTGAAACGTAGTAATTTTTTCTTTGCCACTGTAAAGCGTAAACTATTTGTTTGATTTTTCTATTCTTAAGCCGATATCGGATATGCCTTGTAATTTTTCAACTCTCATGGCCTGCTCAAACTCGAACACATAGTTTCCTGTGTCGGGAAAAAAGATGTTTATTTTATATGGAATTTGTAAATGAAAAATATCTCCTATCCCTGACCCATACCATTTTCCTCTGTCGTCAGCAAGAATACATTCAAAAGTGTCTTTAGCGACAGTTCCTGAGGGAGATGCGATTGTAATAAAAAGATATACATTGTTAAATTCATAACTTCCGGAATTTCTAATATTTATATATACATTGTGTGCAGATTTCGTGTCATTAATATTTGCCGTGAATGTAGAAATATTATTTCTTTCCCATATATAGTTGTCAACAGGAATATTTTCTTCATAAACTCTTGAAGAATCACAAGAATATATGAGCAATGTTAACAGAACAATTATACTATATTTTAATATTCTGGTCATTTTCAGGTCGGTTCTTTTTTCTTTTCTTTTTTCGTTTTGATCGTTTCATTTTATCATCAAATCTGGAAATACTGTCTTCTCCTACAGGACTTTGATAATCAGGAGTTGCAATATAATCATCACCAAGTTCAAGTAATTTTTCAACTTTCTGATTTTTTCTATTTAGAGCAAGAATTTCTTTCACCCTTTCAACAGGAACAGGAGTGAGGTTAACAGCTTGTTCCTTGTCGAATGAGTACCACATAATCCCTTTAAAAACATCTGTTTTTGAGTGATATGCATTCCCCTCACTGGTAATTAACGGAATTTCTCTGTTTGGAAAGTCAGTCTGAGCATCAAGATAAACATCCAGTTCATAATTCAAACAACATTTTAATTTACTGCACTGACCTGCCAATTTTTGCGGATTTAATGATAATTCCTGATATCGAGCTGAACCAGTAGTAACAGATATAAAATTTGTAATCCAGGTTGTGCAGCACAATTCTCTTCCACATGTTCCTATTCCACCAATTCTGCCTGCTTCCTGTCTCGCCCCGATCTGACGCATTTCAATCCTGATTTTAAATTCGTCTGCAAGTTTTTTAATTAATTCTCTAAAATCAACTCTGTCATCTGCAATATAATAAAAAATGGCTTTGGTTTTATCTCCCTGATATTCGACATCCCCGATTTTCATATTTAACTTCAGGTCTTTAGAAATCTGTCTTGAACGCAACATTGTCTTTGATTCAAGATTCATGGCTTCTATCCATTTGTCAATATCATTCTGTTTGGCTTTGCGATAAATCTTTTTCAGATCATCACTTTTGATAGAAGTGCCATGTTTTCGCATCTGTTCAAGCACCAATTCTCCAGTTAATGAAACAATGCCAATGTCATGACCAGGATTTGCTTCAACTGCAACAATATCCCCTTGTCTTAGTCGAAATTTATTAATGTTTTTATAAAAACTTTTACGTGTATTTTTAAAGCGAACTTCTACAAAATCACTTCCTGTGGACAATGGTGCAATATCACTCAACCAGTTAAAAACACTCAATTTACTGCATTGATTAGATTGAGTTTTCAGATCCTCCGGATCAATTTTTATTTCATTATATCCTCTTGAATTGCAACTGTTGCATGTCATATCAAATAATTTTTACAAAACACTTTTGCAAATGTACATGAAAAATATGATTTACTTATAGGATTTATAGAAAAGCAGGCAGATTTCAAATTAATAAGTTTATTGATTGAATGTACTCCGAAAAGTCTCTTTTCTGAAAATTCGCTTTACCACTCACGATAGCTATCAGGGACTAATGGGTGGCTCATTTTCAACGACTTCCTTTTAGGGATTAAGGACAAAAAGTCGCTGAAATTCAGTTCTATGACTTTTCGGAGTGGACTCATAATTTCTATTAAAGTCAAACGCAACAGTTGCAATTTATGTTAATTTTAAGAAATAACGAAATCGGTACTATGATTTTAAAAATATTGAGCTGGTTCTGTCAGGTTTTTAAAAGCTTGGCTAATTTTAATACCAGATCGAATAAAATGAATCTGGCATACCCGTTTCTTTCAATGTGATAGTTGGCTGAATTCAATTCATTTGATATCTGAATAACATTGTCTTTATGAATAAATTTTGAGAATTTTTTCGTGAACTCAAGCTCATCATCAGTAAGTTTGTTTAAAGGTTGTACACCTGATGAAAAGATGAAATTTTCCCGGATCATTCTTAAAGAATATTGAAAAAAACTTTTTTGCTTTTCCCTGCCAATTGAATGCATGTTTTCGACCCAGAGATTTATATCTGTTGCTTTTTCTGACCAGGAAGTTCTCATCATTGAAATAAATGATTCTTTATTGAAAGTCAATTCATCGCTTAAATTGATATTTTCAATCATTTTAATATAATTACCCTCGGAAATTTTCGCAATATTATATGCCTGTATATCATCATACTGAAGATTCTTTTTAAGATAATTCATTAAATCTTCCTCAAGAACAGGGGGGATTTTAATAATTTGTGATCTGGATAAGATCGTAGGCAACAATTTATCAGGATTTTCGCAAAGCAGCAAAAAAATTGTTTTTTCAGGTGGTTCTTCCAGCAACTTTAATATTTTATTTGCAAATGCAATATTCATTTTATCTGCGTTCCAGATAATCGTAATTTTGTAATCTGATTCAAAAGTTTTAAAACTGATTTTTTTTATAATATTATCACTCTCTTCAGAGTATATAATGGCTTGTTTGTTATCGGCTTCAAGATTATTTAACCACTGATTTATTGAAAAATATGGGGTTTCTGTCAATTGATCGCGCCATTTGTCAAGAAAATTGTCACAAATTGTTGGCTTATATTGTGGCAAATTGATAATCGGAAAAATATAATGAGTATCAGGATGAATAAATTTCGAATTTTTGACACAAGCAGGGCACACTCCACATGAATCATTTTCTTTTTTTTTAGTACACATAATATATTGAACAAAAGCGAGAGCCAATGCCAGTTTACCTGATCCTTCGGGTCCTGCAAAAAGAAGTGCATGACTCACTCTGTTTTCTTTAACAGAGTCAATAAGTCTTTGCTTTATAGATGATTGTCCAATTACTTCTGAAAATAACATTTGGTCAATTTTGCGTTAAATTTACTTAAAAAATTTATATAGTAACCAGCATAAATTTAATCAATAGTTTTTAGGTGTTATTATTTGGGTTTGGCCTTGGCAATATTATTCGATTTGTTTTAGTAATTTTGTATTCTATATCTGGAGAAAAATGCCTTCTGAAAAAGATAAATTTTTACATAAGATTGATAGTCCTGATGACCTAAGAAAGTTAGATATTCACGACTTGTCAGAAGTATGTAATGAACTCAGAGATTTTATTATTGAAGAATTAAGCAGTAATCCCGGACATTTAGGTGCAAGCCTGGTAGTTGTTGAATTAACCGTTGCATTACATTATGCTTTTCAAACTCCCTGGGATCAGATAATATGGGATGTGGGTCATCAGGCATATGGTCACAAGATTATCACGGGCAGAAGGGATGTTTTTAATACAAACAGAAAATTTGGTGGAATTAGTGGATTTCCAAAACCGTCAGAAAGTGAATATGATACTTTTGGTGTTGGTCATTCTTCTACTTCAATATCTGCTGCACTGGGAATGGCTGTAGCCACGAAACAAAAAAATGAAAACCGGAAAATTATTGCCGTGATAGGTGACGGGTCAATGACTGCCGGACAAGCATTTGAAGGCATGAATAATGCTGGTAATTCAAAAACGGATATACTTGTTGTTTTAAATGACAACAATATGGCAATTGATCCTAATGTTGGTGCTTTGAAAGAATATTTGCTTGATGTTTCCACATCAAAAACATACAACAGAGTTAAAAATGACGTCTGGCGTCTTTTAGGTAAAATAAGTAAATGGGGCCCAAATGCTCAGGCAATAGCTCAAAAAATCGATAATGGTATAAAATCCATAATATTAAGGCATAGCAATCTGTTCGAAACAATGAATTTCAGGTACTTTGGCCCAATTGACGGACATGATGTGGTACAACTAACAAAAACGCTGATGGATTTACGAACAATATCAGGACCAAAATTATTGCATTGCCTGACAGTGAAAGGAAAAGGTTTTAAACAAGCTGAAATAAATCAGACTACATATCATGCACCCGGTATTTTCAATAAAAGTACTGGAGAAATTGCTGAAAAAAAAGAAGGTAACGGACCACCAAGATATCAGGACGTATTTGGATTGACTATTGTCGAACTTGCAAAACAAAACAACAGAATTGTTGGTGTAACACCTGCAATGCCAACAGGATGTTCATTAAATATTATGTTTGATGAAATTCCTGACAGAGTTTTTGACGTTGGTATTGCAGAACAACATGCGGTGACATTTTCAGCGGGAATGGCTATACACGGACTTATTCCATTTTGTAACATCTATTCCTCTTTTATGCAGAGAGCTTATGATCAGGTGATACATGATGTTGCCCTGCAAAATCTGCAAGTTGTTTTCTGCCTCGACAGAGGAGGTTTGGTTGGCGAAGACGGCCCAACACATCATGGTGTTTTTGATCTTTCATACTTCAGGTGTATTCCGAATATGATAGTTTCAGCGCCAATGAACGAAGTCGAACTTCGCAACCTTATGTTTACAGCCCAGTTAAAAAATAACGGCCCTTTTTCTATCCGGTATCCAAGAGGAAATGGAGTTACGCAGAAATGGAGACAACCATTCGAAGAAATTAAAATTGGAAAAGCACGACAAATCAGAAAAGGTAAAGATATTGCGATATTATCAATCGGACATCCTGGTAATTTTGTAAAAACTGCAACTGAAAAAGCTTCAATTGAAGGCATTGAAACTGAACATTATGATATGAGGTTTGTGAAGCCAATAGATGAAGAAGTTTTGCATCATGTTTTTCGGAATTTCACTAAAATAATTACTGTAGAAGATGGAGCAATTGTGGGTGGATTTGGTTCAGCTGTTTTAGAGTTTATGAGTGAAAACGGTTATATGGCAGAAGTAAAACGTCTAGGCGTTCCTGATAAATTCATTGAACACGGAACTCCTGCTCAACTCCATAAAATTTGTGGATTCGACAAAGACAGTATTTTTAATGCGATTAAAATAATGGTCAACAAACGAGTATTGGCTAAATAATATCGATTGTTTTAATATTTGGAATCTTTGCTATTACCTAACTCTGATTTTTTCTCCGATCCTGAGTATTTTATTTCTTGAAATTCCGTTTAAACGGCAGAGGGTGTTTATCGATGTTCCGTACTGAACTGCAATATGTGATAATGTATTTCCACTTCGTATAGTATGATATGCCATTTTGCTGAATTCCTTTATTATTTCTCTGTAAGCAAAATTACATTCAGAGATAGTCATTGTATCATTTAGCAATTTATAATCCTCAAAATCAATAACATCTCTCGGATCGATGGCTTCATCAAAATATCTTACCTCAAAATGAAGGTGGCTTCCATATGACCTACCAGTATTTCCTCCTAGCCCAACGACTTCACCTGAGTATAATAGCGAGTCCTTTGTAACAAAACGCTTCGATAAATGAGCATAAATTGTTTCCAGACCGTTGTCATGTCTCATAACTACAACATTTCCATATGTTTTGCTGTAAGTTGAAACTCTGACTTTGCCGTTAAATGCGCAATAAACGGTATCTCCGGTGTTTAATTTAATATCAACTCCAAAATGAAATCTCCACTTGCGAGTATCAAATTCTGAAACAACATTACCTTTAAAAGGATGAGTATATTTGCTGTTACTGTCAATCAACACTATGAACAAACTGTCCCGAATTCCGGAAAAATCAAATTTCCTGATATGAATATCTTTTGTATCCCATTCGGGGAAAGGCATAGTATCGGGAAAATTTGAAAAAACCGAATCATGAAAAAACCTGATCGAACTGACATAATATATTCCTTCAACTCTGTCTTCATCAGTATTGATACCACCTGTGGAAATAAGTGTATCTAAATTGGTTGCAGAAGTATCAGGTTCAATTGCGAATAAATTAAGTGCCTGAAATAATGCAAATAAAATGATTGGTATAAAAGTTTTTACATTCATCGAATCGTCAAAACTATAATTTCTTTTTAAAAAACACAAGACATTTTAAAGGATTAACTATATTTAACAAAAAAATGATGCGCCTTACCACTGATTTTTTTCAAAAAGATGTTCTCGAAGTTGCTCCAAATCTGATAGGTAAAGAGCTATATAGAAAATTTGATCAGAATCTTATAAAATCATATATAATTACTGAAACAGAAGCATACAGGGGAGAAGAAGATCTTGCCTGTCATGCATGCAAGGGAAAAACGGTCAGAACTGAAGTAATGTACCGGCATGGTGGTGTTTTATATGTTTACCTTATTTATGGTATGTACTGGATGCTGAATTTTGTTACCGGTAAACTTGATAATCCTCAGGCTGTATTAATTCGCTGTCTGGAAGGATTCAGTGGTCCGGGAAAAATAGGAAGGGAATTAAAACTGGATAAAAGCTTTTATGGTGAAAGTCTAGGATTATCAGATCGATTATGGATCGAAGATCACGGAATTCCAAATGACTATAAAACAGGCATTCGCATTGGAATTGATTATGCGGGTGAGTTCTGGAAAAATAAACCATGGAGGTATATTAAGAATAAAGATTAAGGATTATTGTAGTTTTTTCTAGAGGAAAACATCGGGAAATTTTATTAACCAAATGATTTTAATTTTTTATGATTTTAAAAAATTCGTTTTTATTGTTCTCGTATGTTATTTTAAGCACATAAATTCCACAAATTAGTTCTTTTAAGTCTATATTTTTCCAATTTTTGGAAGTTTCATGCAAAACTATATTCCCAGTCATATTATAAATTTTATAAGAAAAAGACATATCTGTTGGAATATAGATTTTATCTTTTGTTGGGTTTGGATATAAATAAAGTGATTTACTAATAAGAACGGTATCATTAATAATTTCTGAATACTTTGATTTTTGAACAGCATAAGATTTAATTGTAAAACAATTATAAGATACATTTAATGATACCCAGCCAAACAATGTATCTTTATCAGTAAATATCTGAATGCCAACATATTTATTCGTCTCGTTCCACCAAGTACCTAAGTTATAATCATCATAACCACCAATGAAATAATTACAGCTATAATTAAAAGAACAAATATTACTACTGTTTTGCCATATTTCATCTGGTCCGATATAATTGTTTATATTTAATTTTCGGAATTATCGGTTAATTGGTTAATCATTATTTTATCTTAAATTAGTAATGAAAAAAAGAAATGCAGAATAAATGTTTTATAGCACGTTAACTATAAGCTGATAAAACTATTTTTGCTTTATGGTACACCGGTGTTTCCATTTTAAATATTTTTTAGGATGAAGACAAAAGTACGTTTACCTGTCGGCGAAGCAAAAGTTGTTTTGCCAGTAGGCGTTGTTATTACCTTTCTTCATTTAGCATTTATAACTTGTGTTATTTGCTATCAGATTGGTAAAGCATCGAAAAAATAAATAGGTTTGTGCCTATAAAAAACGATTTGTGTCGTTTCCCTCTTTTGTGTCAAAACATCAGAGGGTTTTTATTCTGCATTTCAAAGAACGTATCAAGTATTGTTTATAATTCTGATGTTGATTCAAAATGTTTTTTCACATCATTTTTATTAAACTTTTGTTTTAAATTAGTAAATTCATTTTCGTCAATTTCGTTATAACTTTTCACATTTCCATTATTATCAATTTTTATTGCGTAATATTCTGGAATATCATTATCAATCATTGCTAAACTTGGGTCAATTAATGGAGTTCCTTCAACAACTAAAATAGTTTGACCATACAAAATAGCCCACCATCCTTTTTCATATATCACCCCATCAACTAATGCTATACAACCCGGCACTTTTTCAATTGCTCTATCAATCGCCTCTTTCATATTTGGTTTTCCTAATTCCAAATAAATTATCACATGCACCAAATCCTGCCCCTCTGTTCTTGTTTTGCCTCTTTGAAATTTACTTGCTTTTGACAAGTCTATGTTCTTTGTTGAGATTATTGTAAAATCAACAATCCGATAAGAACAACCCGAAAACATTACTGCAATTAGCAGAAAAATCACGATTTTTTTCATTTTAATAAATGTTTAGTTTCTGTCAGCCCCAAACAGAGTTAATATTAAAACGAGGCGTGGAACTTAACCTATCTGTCTCAGAGGTATCGCCAGACACCCACACAACAAAATAAGTCAGCCCACGCCTACATCGTGAGCGTATGACCTTATTCCTTGTTGTGTTTTGAAAACTGGCGATTTTCCAAGACAAGAAAAAAGCTAACGCCTTATATTTTAACTAATGCAAATATAAAGTATTTTTATCAAAGAACATTAATCTGTTTCATACAAATTATATCCCATTATTTTAAAATATTTTTTTGAAAATATTATT
>JBDRPR010000271.1:0-22465 GCA_043826845.1 Bacteroidota bacterium | reverse complement strand
TTGTGTTGGCGGTTTTCCTCTTTTTCGTTCTATTTTCCAATCAATAATCGTTGTTGGTACTGTAAGAATTAACTCTTTTATGCTTTCGTAATAATTCATTTATCAATCTTTTTTTAATTTACAAATTTAGTCATTTCTTATTTATCTTACTGAAAAATTACAGCTGTCGTCTCTTTCTTAGGCTTGTTGCTAACTCGTTTCTATCAGAATATTTTTGCATATTAGCCTCTATATTCTGGAAGATAAAATGAACTGTTTACAATTTGTCCTACAAATCTACAGTTTAATTTTATATAAGTCAAATGATAATGTAAAATAATTTAAAAACCGGCTACTGTTTTTTCTTAATTATATTAGTGCGCGGTAATTAAATTTTCAGCTTACGCAATATATGTATGCATTTTTAGTTATAAATTTGTCGTTTTTGCAGGCATATGATTTTCAAACCGGTTATTCATCATAAAATCTACTTTTGGTTGCTGGCATTATTTGCAATCGCAATCCCTGTATCAGAATATTTCACAAGTGTATTTCAGTTCCTGCTGGCTTTAAACTGGGTGCTTGAATTTGATTTTAAGGAAAAACTCAAAAGAATAAAAGCAAACAAAAGCATTTTACTTTTTCCACTGCTTTTTCTTTTGCATTTTGTCTGGCTTATAAATACTGAAAACTTTAGTTATGCTTTTCATGATATAAAAATAAAACTGCCACTATTGGTTCTTCCTGTATTGATTGGTAGTTCTCCAATAATCAGTTATAAAGAGATAAAAATTTTGTTACTGCTTTTTGTTTCTACCATAATAGTTTCATCTCTTATAAGTATTTCTGTATTAGCAGGGATATGGAAACATGAATATTCAGATATTCGTGAAATTTCTGTTTTTATTTCTCACATTCGGTTCTCCCTAATGCTTGTTTTATCAGTTTTTATTTTAGTTTACTACTTATTGTTTCAGAAAAAAAAGCTATCCCGTATTGAAATATTTGTTTTTCCTTTATTGATCATCTGGATAATTGTTTTCCTTTATATTCTTAATTCCCTAACCGGAATTTTTATCCTTGCGTTCACAACAATTTTGTTTTTAATATATTATGCAAACAGAATAAAACATCTGGTTTCGCGGATATTTCTATTGATGTTGATAATAAGCTTGTTTTTAATTGGTTTTTCATACATATCAAAACAGGTTTCAGCGTTTTACAAAACCGAAATTGTCAGTCCTGAAACAATAGATGAAAAGACAGTGAATGGAAATCAATATGAACACAACTTTGGAATCAATTATCTGGAAAACGGGAATTTTGTCTGGCTTTATTATTGTGGACCAGAGTTAATGTCACAGTGGAATAAACGTTCATCTATTGATTTTAACGGAAATGATTCAAAAGGACAGGTTTTGAGATACACTCTGGTTCGATATCTTAGCTCTAAAGGTCTTCGAAAAGATTCAGCCGGAATTTGTGGATTGGATCAGAAGGATATTGAAAATATTGAAAATGGAATTGCCAATTATCGTTTTACAGACAAATACAGCCTGAAAGTAATGATTTATAAAATCATCTGGCAAATAGATACTTATTCTAAAACTGGCAATCCTACTGGTCATTCTGTTACTCAAAGGATAGAGTACTTAAAGACAGCTTTTCATATTATTCAGAACAATTTCTGGTTTGGCACAGGAACAGGAGACGTTCAGCTTGCATTCGACCTTGAATATAATAAAGTTAAATCTCCGCTCCCTGAAAAACTCAGGAGAAGGTCACACAATCAGCTTGTAACGTTTTTTGTTTCATTTGGATTTTTTGGATTTTTCATGGCATTATTATCATTTTTTCTGCCTTTTTTTATGAATAAAAAGAAATGGAATTTCCTAATCAGTTCCTTTATGATTATTACGGCTTTATCGATGCTTAATGAAGATACTCTTGAAACACAAACAGGTGTCAGTTTTATTATTTTCTTTTATTGTTTTCTTATTTTTGCATGTAATTTTAAATCAGAACAGTTATTAAAAGATGACAACAGAAAAGAATAAATATATGCAACTGGCCATTGACCTGGCAAAAAAAAGCGTTGAAAACGGAGGAGGACCATTCGGAGCTGTGATTGTAAGAAATGGGAAAATTGTTTCTCAATCTTCGAATAACGTTACAAAAAATAATGATCCTACAGCTCATGCAGAAGTAACTGCAATAAGGCTTGCTGCCGGTAAACTGAAAAATTTTGATCTGAGTGATTGTGAAATCTATACATCATGTGAACCATGTCCGATGTGTTTGGGAGCGATATACTGGGCAAGGATTCAAAAAATTTATTATGCCTGCAATAAAGAAGATGCAAAAAATGCCGGATTTGATGATTCATTTATCTATAAAGAACTTGAAAAAACTCCTGAGAACAGATATATCCCATTAATTCCGATCATGCGTACTGAAGCTCTTGAAGCATTTGAAATGTGGAAAGATAAAGAAGACAAAACTGAATATTAGTTTCTAGTCAACATCCAGAGTGATAAATCTGCATTATTTCTTAATGAATCCAGTTTGTGACTGGCATCAGATTTTATAATAAAAGACGCTATTGATATACGAAGTCTGCCTTTATCGGGGGGTAATATTATCGGATTATAGCCTTTGCTTTTAAGTTGTTTACAGAATATTTCTGCACGATTGTTATCAGTAAAACTACCTGCGATCAAATGATATTTTGCAGAAAGATCAACACCGGATTCATCAGACTTTGTTTCAATAATTTTTTCTTCTTTTTCGGGAACAATTTCGGCAATCTCTTTATTAATTGTCAAAGTATCTACAAAAAAGTTCAGGTCTTTATTAATTCCGCCTAAAGGAGGTTCGTTGTACATTAGTGCATTTTCCTTTCTTGTAAGCTGGAATATTGCTTCGTCAACAGATAAGGGCTTATTGAATTTTTTCATATAATTATCCGAAGTTCTGTAATTCAAACCTGCCTCATCTGTTCTGTTATTATGATCAAAATTTGTTTTAAATGGTAAAAATGCAAGTAACAAAAGCAATGGAACACCAATTAAAATTCTTTTAGCAGCCTTGTCAGTAATCAGTTGTCTGACAGATTCCCTGTCCTTAAATTTTTTATCGATAACACTGACAAGTCCGGGTTTCAAAATTGCAGGAAAGCTGAAAGGAGACATTCCGTAAACCTCTGTGTTGAGATTCCTGCTTAATGCCGGCTCGAAACAAATTTGTTTTTCAGAATTATAATAAAATTTTCCGATTGAAGGGAATACAAATCCTTCTCTCGATAAATCTATCATCAATTCTTTAACGAAATCCGCTACCAGTTTTTTGGAATCCTGATAGGAAATATTTTCGCTTCCTGAGATTGTACTAATAAGCAACCCGTCATTATTGACAAGGTTTCTGTTAAATAAAATCTTCTTTTCGGGTGGTGAAAAAAAACCTTTTTCCCAGTCAATTCGTGCAGGAATAGAACTTGTAACAAAACCCCCGAATTCAGGAATAATTACACATTCATGAAAATATAATAATTTAGTAATGTATTGAACTGCAAGCCCTTTCATTATAAGATATATATAATGTACAAAACTATTTATTATAAGCATTGGTTTTTAAAAAACATTTTAACATACGATTAACATCATATTGTCAATAAATTATTATGTATTGTTATTGAGAACTTTCACAGTTAATAAATGGCAGATTTGAGTTAATAACTAAAATAAGTTTGATTTTAATTAGTTATTTATGTCTGGCGAATATATATTTTTGTAAAAAATCAATTTTTAATTATGAAAGAAATAAAAATGGTTGATCTGCATAATCAGTATCTTAAAATAAAAGAAGATATTGATAAGGCAATTTCAAATGTAATAAATACAACTGCTTTTATAAACGGACCTGAGGTCGATAGTTTTCAGGAGCAATTCAGCAAATATCTTAATGTTAAACATGTAATTCCCTGTGCAAACGGAACTGATGCATTGCAGGTTGCTATGATGGGCCTTGGTTTGAAACCCGGAGACGAGGTGATAACAACAGGCTTTACTTTTGTTGCAACAGTCGAAGTTATAGCACTGCTTCAACTTGTTCCTGTTCTGGTAGATGTTAATTCTCAAACATTTAATATTGATCCTGATGCAATTGAAAGAGCAATTACTTCAAAAACAAAAGCTATTGTTCCTGTTCATCTTTTCGGTCAGTGTGCCGAGATGGAAAAAATCATGAGAATTGCAGAAAAACATAGTCTTTTTATTATTGAAGATACAGCTCAGGCAGTTGGCACAGATTATTATTTTGATGACGGAAGTTCAAAAAAAGCAGGAACCATAGGACATGTCGGAGCTACTTCATTTTTTCCTTCAAAAAATCTGGGTTGTTATGGTGATGGCGGTGCAATTTTTACAAATGATGATGTTCTGTCAAAAAAATTAAAATCTATTGTAAATCATGGTATGGCAGTTCGTTATTATCATGATAATATTGGTGTTAATTCACGTCTCGACAGCATTCAGGCTGCTGTATTAAATGTAAAACTTAAATATCTTGATGAGTACAACAAAGCCCGTCAGAATGCTGCTGAATTTTATAATAAATCTTTTAAAGATTGTGCATATATACAAACACCGGTCGTTTACGAAAAATCGAATCATATTTATCATCAATATACCCTGGTGATAAAAAATATCGACAGAAACAAATTACAAGAGCATTTGCAGGGAAAAGGAATTCCTGCACCGATTTATTATCCTGTTCCTATGCACCTGCAAAAAGCCTATACTGATCCAAGATACAGGGAAGGTGATTTTCCTGTTACTGAACAGTTATGCAATTCAGTAATTTCTCTGCCAATGCATACAGAAATGGATAATGAGCAACTAAAATATATTTGTGATTCTGTCCTGGAATTTTTTAAGTAATTCTGACCGGTACCTTGTTAAAAAGAATTAAAAATATTTATAAAGCTATAATCTGGGCTGTTATTGTATTGATTTTGAGCAACCTTTCCAGTGACAGTCTGAACAGTTTGCCAAAACTAAACATTCCTCATTTTGATAAAGCAGTACATTTCATCATGTATTTTATTCTATGCATCTTATTGATTTCAGGATTTAAGCAGATGAAAAATAGTTTTGCATCAACAAATGCAATATTAATATCTGTGATCTTTTCAATTGTTTATGGAGGATTGATGGAAATTATGCAAGAATTTATCAGTACAGGGCGTTCGGTGGATCTTTTTGATTTTATCGCCAACCTGGCCGGCACAATTGTAGCAGTTGGTTTTTATCCCTTGTTAAGAAAAAAGAGTTGGGTGTATTAATATTTTTATTGCGTCTTTGCGCATTTGTGTGATACCCTTAAAACGCAATGCAACAAAAAATACGATTATCTTATTCTCTAATCCAGACAGTTACAATTTCGCCAATATACATTTTATGAAAATCTTTTTCGGGATATTTTAATGAGATAACATTTTTATCTATAAAATCACTTTCATTTATCCATGTAGAATACAGCTTTTTACATTCCAGTATAATTCTGGCCTGGCTGAATGCAATACTTCCCTGTGGTGTTTCAACCGGGCTTAATTCTGATTCTTTTACTTTATCGCAATTTCTTCCCGATTTTTTACCACATATATTTAATGCTTCGCGATATTTTTCTTCAAAAAAACTAACTGTATAAAAAGCTTCCCTTTCTGTAAATTCAAATGTGTATCGTTGAGGTCTTACAAAAATAAATGAAACCGGTTTTTCCCAAAGCCAGCCCAATCCACCCCATGCGGCAGTCATCATATTAAAATTCGTGGACATTTTACCCGCACTTATAAGCATCCAGTCTTTTCCGATAAGCCGAATGGCATTTTCGTCAAGATCTTCCCATGTTGTTTGTCTGTATCCTTTCATTTCAGAAGAATTTTGTTAAATTATAATGATTAAAATTAAGAAAATGGACGATTTATATTACTTTACTCATGGTATTCGTCATTTACACTTATACTAAATACAATAATCGGAGCTTCGATTACTTTTGAGTCTGAAGAGCTTAATTCCATGTCTCCGAATAATTCGGTCGAGTTATATCCACTTTCATCACCCAAAGTCACTCCCAGTTGAAAACCAATTGGTTCCTTTTCAAGTTTTCCTCCGTTAAATGACGTAACCATTCCACTGTAATCCCATCCGAACCCAAAGAAAGAAATAACTTTCCCGTTATATTTTACCAGTTCATTCAAAGGAGTTCCGATTGTAAATCCTTGTTTGGTTTTCCATTTAGTATTTGGATTATAACCATAATCTTCAGTCCAATTGATGTCGATTGAAGCATTTGTAAGATTTATTCTTTTTTCATTATCTTCCCAACTAATACATACTTTTTCATCTGTATTATTAAACAAATATGTTCCCATTGAGATTTCACCTTCTGCTCCCCAGATAGTGTCCTGGCTAACATTTTCGGCACCGAAAATTTCCTTTAATTCAACCTCACTTTGAATTTCTAAAAGCTCGTTAAGAATATTTGTCTCTTTGTTGATTTCAATGATGATTTCCTCTTTCAGACTGTCTGTTCCGATTTTTTTTGGTCTTTCTGCATTGTCATTTGTGCATGAACTCAGATAAATTGCTAAAAGCATTGATATCAGAACAATTAATTTATTTTTCATTAGATTTTTTTATGGTAAAGATAAAAATTCTCAGGAATTATTGATGCTTCAATATATGTAAAAGTTTTTATTTTAAAATAGCCGTTAGATGTGGTGGATTAAACTTTAATATTTTTAAAATTATCTTCCCTCCAATAATTTTTGAAGACAACGTTTATCTTCTCTAAAAGAGAGTTGCAGAGGTCTTCATTTTTCCATACTTCAATGTCTTTCACGGTGCAACTATCTTTTGCTTCTATGACAAAATTAACATCCAACTTTGCTGTCAATGCGGAATTAATTATACAATATTATTAATGGAACGAAATAATATTAACATTTTATGAGATTTAATCACAACACCCCACCTTTCATGGATTTTTTTTAATCGTTTCAATAATTACTATTTTTATTATATCAGATTTTTTATTACTTTTGCATCGGGTAAGTCTTATACGACCAGCTCCTGCTGAACTCCCCCAGGACCGGAAGGTAGCAAGGGTAGGTGGTTGTAGCGGTGCGATATAAGTAGCTTACCCTCTTTTTTTCTTTAAAATTCAAATTTATCAATTTAGATGCTATATGTTCTTTGTGATCACTTAGTGAACTTTGTTGTAAAATAAAACGTCCTGATAAACTCATATAGAAATACCTAAAAACTCCTGAGATTTATTAATTATCCGAACGGACGATAAATCTATCTCTACGATTAATAATTTTTTATTCTTAGATATTATTGTTGATAACCTAACAAATCACGTTAACATTTTTCACCCAAATCAATTCATTGCTTTAAAATTTCAAGCTAATTTTGTAAAAAATATTAAAACCGGTAATCATGAAATTTTTTATTGATACAGCAAATCTTGATCAGATAAAAGAAGCCCAGGCCCTTGGAGTTCTCGACGGGGTAACAACAAATCCTTCATTGATGGCAAAAGAAGGAATAAAAGGCGATAAAAACATCAAGCAACATTATATTGATATTTGCAATATTGTTGATGGTGATGTAAGTGCCGAGGTTATTGCAACAGATTATGAGGGAATGATCCGCGAAGGAAAAGAACTTGCTGCCTTGCATCCACAGATTGTAGTAAAAATTCCTATTATTAAAGAAGGGGTTAAAGCAATAAAATATTTTTCTGATAATGGGATTCGAACAAATTGTACACTTGTTTTTTCAGTTGGACAAGCATTGCTGGCAGCAAAAGCTGGTGCCACATATGTTTCTCCATTTGTAGGAAGGCTGGATGACAACTCAACTGACGGAATGGAATTGGTATCCCAGATTGTTGACATGTACAGTTATTACGAATTTGAAACACAGGTTCTTGCAGCATCAATACGTCATACCATGCATATTATCAGATGCATAGAAGTTGGTGCAGATGTTGCTACATGTCCTCTTTCGGCTATATTAGGATTATTAAATCATCCTTTGACAGATATAGGACTTGAAAAATTTCTTTCAGATTTTAAAAAGATAAACGGATAATAAAGTCAATAAAGATATGCTGGTTAAAATATATCCCGACAATCCTGCTCAAAAAGAAATTTTGCGTGTTGTGGCTACTTTACGCGAGGGGAAAGTAATAATTTATCCTACCGATAGCGTGTATGGATTAGGTTGTGATATAAAAAATCAAAAAGCTGCTGAAACAATCGCCAGGCTAAAAGGGCTGAGACTTGAAAAAGCAAACTTTTCAATAATTTTCCACGATCTTAGTCAGCTTGCAGATTATACAAGACCTTTGAATAATTCAACTTATAAAATGATGAGGAGAAACCTCCCTGGTCCTTTTACTTTTATTCTTGACGCCAACAGTAATGTGCCAAAGATTTTTAAAAGTAAAAAGAAAACCATCGGTATCAGAATTCCTGATAATAATATAATTCTTGAAATTGTTAAAGAGCTGGGAAATCCTATAATGACTACTTCGGTTCATGATGACGATGATGTAATTGAATATACTACTGATCCGGAGTTGATCTATGAAAAATATCAGGATCAGGTTGATTTGATTATTGACGGGGGTTATGGAAATAATATTGCATCTACAGTAGTTGACTGCACAGATGGTGGTATCGAAATCATCAGACAGGGGGCAGGCGATCTTATTCTTTAATTATATTTTATTGCAGCGATTGTTTTTCCAATGATTTCTTCATCAGCAATTTTTTTGATGTTATCAGCAGTAATTCCTCCACCCGGCATTATGATAATCCTTCCTCCAGCTTTTTTATTTAATTGCTCAAGCAAATCAACCCCTTTTTCAGCATCAGGCATTCCTCCTGAAGTCAGAATCCTTGCCACACCTGCTTTAATAAGAACCTCTATATCAGCAAAGGGGTTTTTTACCATATCAAAAGCCCTGTGAAAAGTGACAGACAAAGGAAAAGCTTCTTTGCATAATCTGTTTAGAAAGTCCGTATGAATGGTCATATCCTCATTCAGTACCCCGAAAACAACTCCTTCAAAATTGAGTGATTTTACCATTTCAATATCTTTCATCATAATCTCGATTTCGTACTTATTGTAAATAAAATCTCCGCCCACTGGCCTGATCATGACATGAACAGGAATTTGAATATTCTCCTTTATTTTTTTCAGCAGTCCATATGAAGGCGTTGTCCCCCCCTCATAAAAATTGTCACAGATTTCTACACGATCTGCTCCTGCAATACCTGCATTTATAACTGAATCATAATTATAACAGCATACTTCAAACATATATCCCATAGTTTGTGTTTTTTTTATTTCTACACTGTCCCTTTTGCTGAATTTAAGAATGATTTTTTCTATCTTTCAGACAAAATTCAGACAGTTATGAGGACGCTTAAAATTAGCATATTTTTAGTTATCTCCGTTTTACTTGCATGTTCTGATAATAAAAATGAGGTATCAAAAGAATTATGCAGTTATGTTGATCCCTTTATTGGAACGGGAGGACATGGTCACACTTATCCGGGTGCATGTCTTCCATTCGGGATGGTTCAGTTAAGCCCTGACACAAGACTTGAAGGCTGGGATGGTTGCTCGGGATATCATTATTCTGATAGTATTATTTATGGCTTTTCACACACGCATTTGAGCGGTACCGGTTGTTCTGACTATGGTGATATACTTTTTATGCCGGCAACAGGAAATATTGAAATAAATAATGGCCCAAACGGATATTCTTCGGGTTTTTCACACAAAAATGAATCTGCCACTCCGGGTTATTATAAAGTTTTGCTTGATAAATATAACATTCAGGTAGAATTAATTGTTACTGAACGATGCGGTTATCATAAATATACTTTCCCTGAAAGTGATCATTCAAAAATTGTTATAGACCTTCAGCATCGTGATGAAGTTCTTGATTCATACATTGATGTAATTTCGGATACTGAAATTGAAGGATACAGACGTTCCCGTGCATGGGCAGAAGACCAGTATGTATATTTTTATGCGAAATTTTCAAAACCTTTTAAAACATATTCTATTCTGCAAAATGATAGTTTTCTGACAGCCGCAATTACTTTTCCGGGTAAAAACATAAAATCTGTATTTAACTTTGAAACCGAAGAGAATGAAGAAATAACAGTAAATATAGGAATTTCCGGTGTCAGCTGTGACGGGGCGAAAAAGAATCTGGAAAAAGAAATAGGTGAAAAAAGTTTCGATGAAATCATGACTACTGCAAAAGAAAAATGGGAGAAGGAGTTAGGGAAAATAAAAATTTCAGGAGGAACTGAAGATCAGATGAAAATATTTTATACTGCCTTATACCACACTATGATTGCGCCCAATATATATGAAGATATTGATGGACAATACAGGGGAACAGATCTTAAAATACATAAAACCACTGGTTATACAAATTACACGGTCTTTTCATTATGGGATACATACAGAGCAGCACATCCTCTATATACAATCATCGAAAGAAAAAGAGATCTTGATTTTATTAATTCATTTCTTGCTCAATATAAAAACGGAGGACAATTGCCTGTTTGGGAACTTTCTGGCAATGAAACCGGTTGTATGATTGGATATCATTCAGTACCTGTAATTGTTGACGCACGGGTTAAAGGGATTAGGGGCTTTGATGAAAAACTGGCTCTTGAAGCTATGTTAAGCGCTGCAGACAAGGATCATCTCGGATTAAAATTTTATAAAGAAAAAGGCTATATACCTGCAGGTGAAGAAGGAGAATCTGTTTCAAAAACACTAGAATACTGCTATGATGACTGGTGTATAGCTCAGTTTGCAAAAGAAACTGAAAACAAGGCTGTTTATGACAGATTTATTAAACGAGCTAAGTATTATAAAAATATTTTTAATCATTCAACCGGTTTTATGCGGGCAAAGAATAATGAAGCCTGGTTTTCGCCTTTTGACCCGTATGAAGTAAATTTTAATTATACAGAAGCAAATTCATGGCAGTACAGTTTTTCTGTTCCGCATGACATTTTAAGCCTTATAGAACTTCATGGAGGAAAGGAAAAATTTTCGGCAAAATTGGATGAACTTTTTACAGCTGACCAGAATACTTCCGGAAGGGAACAGGCTGATATCACAGGACTCATAGGACAATATGCACATGGCAATGAGCCCAGTCATCATATTGCTTATTTATATTCATTTGCAGGTCAGCCATGGAAAACCCAAAAATACGTCAGACAAATTCTTAACGAACAATACTTCGCAAAACCGGATGGTCTTTCAGGAAATGAAGATTGCGGACAAATGTCAGCATGGTTTGTTTTGAGCTCTCTGGGATTCTATCCGGTTACTCCCGGATCACCTGAATATATTTTAGGTACACCTCTTTTTCCAAAAGCAGAAATAAATCTTGAAAACGGGAACAGATTTATAATCATTGCTGAAAATATTTCAGAGAAAAATATATATGTGAAATCAGTAAAACTGAACGCAAAACCTTATAAGAAACAGTACATTACACATCAGGATATAATGAACGGAGGAGAATTGATTTTTACAATGACACATGTACCTGATAAAAATATTTCTATAACTGAAAAAGATTTGCCAAGATATAAAATTTCTGATCAGCTTATTACAATCAATCCGTATGTAAACAAAGGAGACCGCGTTTTTAAAAAATCCACTGTTGTTGAATTACAGACTTTAGAAGAAAATGCAGAAATCTTTTATACCACTGATGGAAAAGATCCTGATGAAAATTCTATTAAATATTCCGAACCAATTGAAATCAATAAAACTACTCAACTAAAAGCAGTTTCAGTATTAAATGGTAAAAAAAGTACTGTCATTTGTTCAGATTTTTCCAAAATGCCCGAAAACATGAGTATTGAATTACTTACAAAATATGAAAATCAATATGCTGCGGGAGGAAGTGATGCACTGATTGACTGTCTTCGCGGAGGCAATGATTTTAAGACTGGAACATGGCAGGGTTACCAGGGAGTAAATGTTGAAGCTATTGTCGATTTAGGAAGAATAAAAGGTTTTCATAAACTGGGAATGGGATTTCTGCAGGATCAGAATTCATGGATATTTATGCCCGAACAGGTTGACTTTTATATAGCTGTTGATAAAGCAGATTTCATGAAAATCGGAACAGCAATTAATGATATTCTTCCAGAAAAAGATGGTGCAATAATTAAAGAATTTTACATCAATAAACATAATAAAGCCAGATATATAAAAGTTGTTGCAAAAAACAGGAAGACTTGCCCCGATTGGCATAAAGGAGCAGGAAAACCTGCCTGGATTTTTACTGATGAAATAATTATTGAATAAAATGGAAAATTCAAAAGTAGCAAAATACACCACCGCATTTGTAGTAATTACCTCATTATTTTTCATGTGGGGATTTATTACCTGCATGAATGATATTCTTATCCCCTTTGTTAAAAAAGTATTTGAACTATCAAGAGCACAGTCTATGATGATACAATTTTCATTTTTTACTGCATATTTTATTGGCTCTTTAATCTATTTTATTATTTCATCAACATCAGGTGATCCTATTTTAAAAATTGGATATAAAAAAGGAATTATATCCGGATTGATTCTTTCTGCCATTGGATGCGGGATGTTCTATCCTGCTGCTGAGTTAAAAATGTATCCCCTGTTTTTATCTGCACTTTTTGTCTTAGGACTGGGATTTACTCTTTTGCAGATTGCTGCAAATCCATATGTAGCCATACTCGGCAAGCCTGAGTCTGCGTCCAGCCGCCTGAATTTGTCACAAGGCTTTAATTCTTTCGGAACGACCATTGCTCCAATAATAGGAGGTTATCTGATTTTCCATTATTTTGCAAAAATGGGAGATCCCCTTCTTAATCAAGCCGGTCAGCCTGTTCTTACAGACGGAGGAGACCCCATTTCACTATTGGGAGTTCAACTTCCATATCTTTTATTTTCAGGCGTTTTCCTTTTACTCGCAGTTATTATTGGAATAACCCGTTTGCCAAAATTCAATGAAAATACTGTTATTGAAAAAGGGTTCGGGGCATTAAAGCACAGACATCTTATTCTTGGTATGATCGCAATATTTATGTATGTAGGGGGAGAAGTCTGTATAGGAAGTCTGTTTATTAATTATTCTCATGAAATGGTTGGTTTCGCTGAAATGCAGGCAAAATCATTTCTTGCATTTTACTGGGGTGGAGCCATGATAGGAAGATTTCTTGGGGCTATTTCGCTGAGTGAAATGAAGAATAAACTAAGCAAGAACATTTTAATGATTCTTACTGCTTTTGCTGCATTTTTCGTAATTTATTTTGCCGTTTACATTGAAAGCGAAAATGGATTTCCTTTAAAAAATGTGTATCCCTTCTTTGGATTTATAGCATTGAATTATTTAGGATTTTTAATTGGAAAGTCAATGCCTCATCGCACTCTGATGATATTTGCAATAATAGTCTGTGGATTACTCACAACCACAATGCTCACAGAAGGCTACAATGCGATCTGGGCTATTATTGGAATAGGACTTTTCAATTCAATTATGTGGTCAAATATTTTCACCCTTGCTATTAAAGATCTCGGAAAACACACCAGTCAGGGTTCTTCATTACTGGTGATGATGATACTTGGTGGGGCATTGCTCCCATTGATTCAGGGATCCATTGCAGATTCAATTAACGGATATCATTATTCATTCTTTGTCCCGATGATTGCCTATATCTACCTTGCCTATTACGGATGGAAAGGATATAAAGTAAGGTGATGCAGTTTTTTTGGTTATAGTTATCTGTTTTAATTATTTTATTAAAAATGAAAATTCATATCTATTATGTGTATATTTTGACGAATAAGAATCATAATGTTCTTTACACAGGAATTACCAACGATTTAATCCGAAGAACATGGGAGCATAAACAAAAAATGACAAAAGGTTTTACCCAAAAGTACAACGTTGATAAATTAGTGTATTTTGAAATCATTGATTATGTTGATCTGGCGATTGCAAGGGAAAAACAGATAAAAGGGTACTCCCGTGCAAAAAAATAGCACTAATCAACGGAAAAAATTCAGATTGGATTGACTTATATAGAAACAGAAAAGTAGAGATGCCTCACTCCGTTCGGCATGACAGCTCAAGCGAGTGATGAGGGGGAGAGAAGATAGCGGAGGCAAAGCCTCCGCTATCTTCTCTCCCCCTAGTCCCATAATAAAAATGTCATTCCGAATGAAGCGAAGCGTAATGAGGAATCTTATAATTTATTGCAACCAAAGCCAATCTGCCTGTCAATATTCGGATTGACTTCGTCGAACTAAAGGTTGCTTCGCTGCGCTAGCAATGATGGTAGAGAAGATAGCTGAAGCGAAGCTTATTATTTATCTTATGTAGCCGACCGGTCTATTATTATCTTTTATTTTAAAATTAATTAATAAAGTATTGTTTTTTTAGAAAAATAATTTCTATTTTTATCGAAATATACGACCAGTCAACTAATTTATATAAATATTATGAAAACTAAAGATATAATAATTCAAAAAGGAATGGAAATATTAACCGATACAGGTTATTTTGCTACTAGTATCCAAAACATTGTTAAAGCTGCTGGAATTCCGAAAGGATCATTTTATTACTATTTTGAAAGCAAAGACATGTTTTGTCTTGAGATTATAAATTTCTGTGCTGATGAAATAAACAGAAAAACTGAACTGTATCAAAATGAAAATAATTCATTAGATCCAAAAGAGTATTTGAAAATAATATTTACTTGCAAAGAAGGAATTATATTAGGAAAATTAATTGAAGAATTGACACCTAAAAATGAATTTTTGTTTCAGGCTTTAAAATTAACTATTGACCAGATATTAAAAAAAATTGAAGAAATATTTAATCAATATGCAAAGAAAAATGCAAAAGATAATTTGATACAACCGGCAGCAATTACAAAATTTTTCTTTTATAGTACTCTTGGTCTTCAAAATGCTTTAAAATTCCACGACAAAAACAATTTAGAATTTGATTTAATCTGGGAGAAAATCATTTAGTACAAATATTCTACTGTAATACTGCGCAATAAACAAATATTTTTATCGTTGCGAATAGATTGCAAATTGTAACCTTCTTTTTATGGTAGTCGTACAAAATTATCATTTTTTAATCAGTTTGAAAAACTTATTAATTGTACTGGTCTCAATATAAGTTGAATAAACACCTGCGGGGAATTCACAAAGATCAACAATTAAATGACGGACATTATTATTGTTGTCAAATGAATCATTATAAATTTTTCTTCCAAAAAGATCATAAACGATTATTTTTTTAATGCCAAATGAAGATTCAACATTCACATAATCAGTAAAAGGATTGGGATAAATGTAAAATCCATTTTCAATCAATTCAGAACTAGTCGGATCCAATACATGAATATAATCTATTAATTCCAGAGTATCATCCTGATAAGTGCTGTTATGTGCGATCAATATAACAGTATAAATTCCGGTAGTCTGATATTGATGCCAGGGATTTGCATCAGTTGAGCTTGTCCCATCCCCAAAATCCCAGGTATAACTGATGGCATTGGATGACAGATTGAAAAAAATTGCTGAAGCAGAGGGTAAATACAACAATGTATCATAGGCATAAAACAAAGCCTGTGGTCCGACAGAAGAACCATCCACCACCAAAATTCCATCAGAATTTACAGAAGCACATTGCAATCCGGCACCATTTATAGCATAAACTGAAAAATAATATGTACTGTCATACTGAAGGCTTAATCCTGTTCTTGTTACCGTAGTATTTATTCCGTTGGAAGTCCAGTCAACAATATTATTTGATCCGGGAAAATCACCGATACAATAAAAATATTCAGAAATACCGGAATTTTGATCTATTGAAGCAGTCCAGTTTGCGGTAAGTTGATTTATTGAAGATGTTGTATCAATATCGGTAGATATTCCATCATTTACAGTTACCTGAGATGGCTGACTCCAGTCAATATTTACCTGATTTCCTTCAAGTGGAGACCAATTATTGTTATTGTCAACAATAATTGACTTTACTCTGCACGAAGGAGTCGAAGGGTTTTGATTCTCATATCTTACTTGTTCATTCGCCCCTATTGTTATATTTGCCGTTGCAGTCCTGTTTCTGTATATCTTCATATCATTATAAAAAGCATTACAATTGCCCGTTCTTAATGAAATACTATTTCCTGCAGAATGAGGAGATGAATCTGTCCAAGATGAAACAAGTGTATTGTTCTGATATGCTCTGATTTCTCCTGTTGAAGTATTAAAAATTACTTTATAATCGTACCATGTATCTGCATTTACAGTGCAATTGTCATCTGTATATAAAGTAATTGCATCATTCACGGCTTTATATATCTGACATTTATTCTGATCAGCCCTGAAATAAACCATATATGAATTATTACGTTGTATCATTGTCGGATCGTCACAGAAAAAATGTATTCCGGCACGTCGGTTTGTTCCGCTTCCTCCCAGTTTCATAGAAAAATGATACAAATAGATGTTTCCTGCCGTCTGATTTGCTGGAATATATAAATTAGTATTAATAGAATCTTCATTTATCTGATACAAATATCCTGAATTAATAGTCCAGTTTCCTGACATATTAATCCAATCAGGATGAAGTATATTATCAAAATTGTCATTAAAAAATCCGAAATTCCCGTTAGCTCTCCATTCTGATCCATTATTATCAAGAACCTGATAGAATGCGGTATTTAATCCCCCGTCTGCATCATCAGAAAAATTTGCTATAAAATCATCAGTCTGCCAATTTCCTGTGACACTTACCGAAGTTTCAGGTGCAGTCAAACATGCGTCAATGACAGCTTTGGTATCAATTCTTATTTGAGGAAGCATTCCGTACAATGTTGTTCCCGGACATGCTGTACCACCGACATTTGTATCCTTGTGACCGCAAATTCTTGGAAGCACTCCAGTTCCTCCGCTCTGCAAAACCATTGATGCCGAAGAAGTGGGGTCAAAACCCCTCCAGTCGAACCACCAGCCAAGAAGTGCATGCAGTTTAGCGAGTTGCACGGTAGTAGGAAGTGTTACATCAGCATTTCCAAGGAAATTCACTCCTATAGAATAATCATTAGATGCTCCGGCGTGAGCTCCTCTTACATCTTGAGTTTGCATTGAACTGTTTTTTCTGCCTTGGTACAAATTACCATATTTATCAATCAAATAATTATATCCTATATCTGACCAGCCAAGTGTGTTTACATGGTAATTCCAATATGAACGGACAACTGCTGCGCCATCAGTATATGTATCAGGAGAAGCTCCGTGGTGTATTACGACATGAGTTGGATAAATAACAGTGGGGGTGTATGTTTGAGCGCCATAATATGGATCAAGCCAGACTGAACGTTCAATAATTGAAGGAAAAGGAGGGCATCCATTTGGACGAAAATCCTCAGTTTCAGGAACAGCATTGATTTGTTTTATCATACTAATGTCCATCAGATCAATTCTGATTTTATTAATTATATCTGATTTCTTTGCAGATATTTTAATTTCTACTTCATTATGAGGAGTATTATCAGGTGTAAAAAGGAGTTCGCTCCATATTAGATCAGTTTCGGTTTCATCTCTGGAAGTTTCAAAGTCTGCATATCTCCAATCACACCATGCTGAATTATCCTTTTTTACCCGATAAGAAATACTGAAATCAATACAATCATTTGAAGTATTAGCTGGGTCAATACCAACACCAAAAGATGTAAAATCAAATGAAGGGTGGAAATTTAGTGCAAGTTCTTTTTCTGAAGAAATTTTAAAATTTCCTGACCAAAGAACAATATTTGAAGGACAGTTTTTATTCTGAGAGTCATCAATTATTTCTGATGGTTGAATATTAAATCCCCAATTCTCTGTTTTTTGCTGACCAAAACTCACAATTGCTAAAAAAGTAAATATCAACAAAACAATCCATTTCATATTACAACAATATTTAGTTATTATGTTTACAAACCTATATAAATTTTCTAAAATATACATATACCTAATGAAAATTTATATAGGTTCCCTCTGACCTTTAAAATAAATAGTAAATTACAGAGGAAAAGTAAGAAATAAAAACATTAAACATTCTAACAATAAAGATTGTTCATTTTTATTCGATAATAATTTAAGGAGGTATATAAAACCTTTATATCTTTGTTTTTTATTAATTATATGATTACACAGGAACAATACAAGGATATTATTAAACGCAGGGACGCGTTGAGGAGGTATCTTTGACATTGATAATCAGATAATTCTTATTGCCCAAGAAGAAAAAAAATCAGAAAGCACTGAATTCTGGAATGATCCCAAAGAAGCTGAATTAAATTTAAAAAAACTGTCGAAGATTAAATCATGGATTAACTATTTTAATAAAGTTAATTCATCCATTGAAGATCTTACGGTAGTTTATGAATTTATGAAAGATGGTGAAGCAGATGAAAAAGAACTGGAAGAACAGTATAATTTATCTTTATCCCTTATAGAGGAATTGGAGTTAAAAAATATGCTCCGAAAAGAGGAAGATATACTGGGGGCCATACTGAAAATTAATGCAGGAGCCGGAGGAACTGAAAGTCTCGATTGGGCAGAAATGCTTATGAGGATGTACATTCGCTGGGGGGAAAGAAATAATTATTCAGTCAGAGAAATTTATTATCAGGCAGGAGATACCGCAGGTGTCAGGACTGTTACTCTTGAATTTATTGGTGATTATGCCTATGGTTTTCTGAAAAGTGAATCAGGAGTTCATCGACTGGTTCGTATTTCTCCCTTTAATGCCCAAGGGAAAAGACAAACAACTTTTGCATCGGTTCATGTTTCTCCGATAGTTGATGAAACTATAGAAATAGAGATCAATCCGGCAGATATTACCTGGGAAACCTATCGTTCAAGTGGGGCAGGCGGACAAAATGTAAATAAAGTCGAGACGGCAGTCAGATTACGCCATGCTCCAAGTGGATTGGTAGTAGAAAATCAGGAAACACGCTCTCAGCAAAAGAATAAAGATAATGCTCTGCGTGTATTAAAATCACTGCTTTACGAAATAGAACTTAGAAAAAGACAGGAAGAAAAAAACAAAATAGAAGGCGAAAAGAAAAAAATTGAATGGGGTTCACAAATCAGGAATTATACTCTTCATCCATATAAATTGGCAAAAGATTTGCGGACAAATCTTGAAACAGGAAATGTTCAGGCAGTTTTAGATGGAGATATAAATAATTTTATTAAGGCATATCTTATGGAATTTGGAAATAATTAATTATTTTTACTCATTGATACCTGATTTTCCATCAAAAATAATATAGCATGAAAATTATTATACTGGTTTCTATGGTTTTTTCTTTTTCCCTGTTTTATTCACAGGATTTAGTAGTAAAAACTAACGGAGAAGAAATTTACGTTAATGTTATTGAATTAACTCCAGAGGATATCGTATTTAGTTTTATAGGGAAAGACAGCATTATTTATAACTACCCACTATCAAATATTCATAAAGTTGAATTTAAAAATGGATCAGTATATGTTATAAATGATCTGATAGCCGTAGATAGTACGGAGACAGAAGATTCTAATACAAACATATACACATCCGCAAACTTTAGTAATCAAGAGCTAATAAATCTGGCAATAAATGATGCAAGGATTTATTATAATCCATATGGAGCACAATTAGGAACAGCTTGTACGACATTGTCATGCGGCTGCATAGGGCTTACTTTTGCAGCAATTGCATCAGGAACTTCTCCTGGTCCAAAATCCTTAAAAATGCCTGAAGAAAATTCATACACACAAAATTCAATTTATCGTCAGCATTATACCATTGAAGCCAAAAGAATTAAAAACAAAAAAATTTGGGAAATGTTTGGAATTTGCATGGCAATAAATATTGCATGGTCTGTCGTTTCTCTTTCTTATGAGCAATAATTTGCTTTGAATAATAAATGAAAATATCTTTTCTGTTTTATTAATACATCTAATTCCCATTATTATTAATTTTAAAACATATTCAAAAACATACTTTTTTTTCTAATTTCCAGATATCAGTTTATTACTTTTAGATTTTCGATTCAATATAAAAATTTATATGTTTCATGTTTCAAAATAAAAAATCATCTAATATTATACTAATAAATAAATTACAATATGGCAGATTTTATTTATGAGAAGCCTTTTCAGATAGAAAAGGACTTAACTAACTACAGGCTGATTACAAAAGATTATGTACAGGTTATTGAAGCAGGAGGAAGAAAAATACTTAAAGTTGATCCAAAAGGACTGGAACTTCTTGCAAAAGAAGCTATTTTTGATCTCTCATTTTATCTTCGTACATCACATCTCGAAAAACTCGCCAGGATACTTGACGATCCTGAAGCAACTGATAACGACAGGTTTGTTGCCTACAATATGCTTAAAAACACGGTTATATCAGCAAAGGGTGAACTCCCATGGTGCCAGGATACTGGAACAGCCATTGTAATTGGTAAAAAAGGAGAACAGGTATGGACCGAAGCCAATGATGCAGAATCTATTTCAAAAGGTATTTATTCTACTTATAATGAAAAAAACCTGAGATATTCCCAAGTGGTTCCTTTTTCTATGTTTGAAGAAAAGAACAGCGGGACCAACCTGCCTGCCCAGATTGATATTTATTCGACCAACGGAAAATCCTATGATTTTCTTTTCATTACAAAAGGGGGTGGTTCTGCGAATAAAACCTTTCTTTATCAACAGACAAAGTCTCTTTTAAATGAAGAATCACTTGTAAAATTTGTTAAGGAAAAGATTAAAGATCTTGGGACTTCTGCCTGCCCTCCTTATCATCTGGCGCTTGTCATCGGAGGAACTTCTGCTGAAGCTACTCTTAAAGTAGTTAAAGAAGCATCTGCTGGTTATTATGATCACCTTCCCACAAAAGGGAATGCAAGCGGACGAGCTTTCAGGGATATTGAATGGGAAAATAAAATTGAAAAAATATGCCAGGACTATGGCGTGGGTGCTCAGTTCGGAGGCAAATATTTTGTTCATGATGTCAGGGTTATCAGGCTTCCGCGCCATGCCGCTTCTTGTCCTGTTGGAATTGGCGTAAGCTGCAGTGCAGACAGAAATATAAAAGCACATATAACTGAAGAAGGTATTTTCCTTGAGCAACTAGAAAAAAATCCTGCCCGTTTTATGCCTGCAAAATCACCTGAACTTGAAAAACCTGTTGAAATTGATCTTGACCGGCCAATAAAAGAAGTTCTTGCAGAACTGACAAAATATCCTGTTAAAACGAGGTTAAGCCTTACAGGAAATCTAATTGTTGCAAGAGATATTGCTCATGCCCAGATTAAAAAACTTTTAGATGAAGGCAAACCCATGCCTGACTATTTTAAAAACCATCCGATTTACTATGCAGGACCAGCCAAAACACCTGCAGGGATGCCATCAGGTAGTTTCGGACCTACTACTGCCGGTCGAATGGATTCATATGTTGACCTTTTTCAGAGTCTGGGAGGATCATTGATTATGCTCGCTAAAGGAAACCGAAACAGATCGGTAATTGATGCCTGTAAAAAGTATGGAGGATTCTTCCTCGGGTCGATAGGAGGACCTGCAGCGTTGCTGGCTGCTGAAAATATCAAATCAGTTGAGATGGTTGCATTTGAAGACCTGGGGATGGAAGCAATCAGGAAAATCAGGGTTGAAAATATGCCGGCCTTTATTCTTACGGATGATAAAGGCAATGATTTTTTTGATGAATACAATAAATTAGATTAAAGAGAATTTATTGACAATTAAGGCTGAATAGGTATATATTTCTTTCGAGCAAATCGATTGCGTCTATTGAACTATATCAGATTCATAATCTGCTATGATTATTGGAATTTGCAAATTTTACATCAACTATGATTGAACTATTTTGAAATGAAAAATGGCATTATCTGACATATCCTTTTTTTTCGGAGAGAAGTAATTTTCACACTAAATTTATTTATATCTGACCAAAAAAATCTATTTTTGTTTAAATATCTTAATTGAATATCAATATGAAAAATTTAATCTTTTTAATTACATGTGCAATAATGTCTGTTTACTCTTATTCACAGTTGGACGGGACATATACAATAGGTGGTACAACACCGGATTATACAGATATTTCTACTGCAGTTGCAAGTCTTACTTCTGTCGGTATATCAGGTCCAGTTATCTTCAATATCCGTAATGGGATATACAACCAACAGGTTAGTATTGGAGCAATTAGTGGCACATCTTCCACGAATACAGTTACATTCCGTTCAGAAAGCGGAGACAGCACTCAGGTAATATGGACATTTACACCCAGTAGTGGGGCAAAT
>JBDRPR010000270.1:0-2109 GCA_043826845.1 Bacteroidota bacterium | reverse complement strand
TGGCAATTTCTTTTTTCTCATCTTCAACATCTAATGTTATACCTTTAAAATAAACTGTCTGGCCCGGACGATAAATTGCTCTGTCCGTAAAAATTGTTGTCGAATAATACCTGTTTTTCCCATAGTTGTAATAATATGAATAGAAATAACTGGAAGAGAATAACCTGTCACTACCTTTAATAAATTCCATGTAATAATAATTATTTCTCTCTTTTGAATCATAAGGTACATTAAAATATCCCTTCTCATCAGAAATATATGTTCCGGTTTTTTCCATTTTATATGATCTGCTCACATAATCATATTTACTGATCCATTTATAAACGGTAACACCGCTTTGTGGTTCACCTGTTTTTCTGTCAGTTACATAAAACTCATATGAGCCATCCTTTAAACTCCTGCTCAAGTATGATAATCCAGAAACAACAAAATTACCATATGCAACCATATTGTTGTTATAACTGAATTCTTCATTATTTGAAATAAAAATCACATAATTACCTATCGGTAATCCATCGATAAGATATTCTGTTGTGTGATTATGAAAATCCTTATCATCAATCAAGTCCTGGGAATATTGTTGAACAACTACACTTTCCTTTAAAAGCCTGTCAATGAGCTCATAATTATAGTATTTTTCCTGAAGTTTTTTTAATTTATCACTATCAATTGTCGCTACTCTGATATAAGCTTTTGTTGTATTCTGATAATTAATAAGTGCTGCAAAAGTCTGATTTGGTAAAACAACATCCTCTACCGTAACTGATATGCTATGCGTTTCAATTGTAGATTTTAAATTTTTGCATTTAAGTGTTCCGTTAGCTTTCGGATATTTATCAATGGTTTTGATACATATATCGTAAGCCATTTTCCTGTAATACTTATATTTTTCAGTTGTCTCCTCGGATGGAACATACTTTGTGGATAATTGATAATACTGTAAGGCAATCAGATATGAAATTTCTGACGATTCAGGAAAGCCGGAGTATTTCTTTTCAATATTTAACAATGTGTTAAGATATAAGCTGTCTTTAATCTCACTCACCGAATTTGTATGCATAAATTCAAGACGATCTATGTCTGCATATATTAATGCACCAGAGTTTGAACTTAATAGTCTGAATTTTAACAACTCCTGCAAAACTTTTACTCCATAAAACTGAAGAGCAAGAGTATCTGAAGTTTGAATATTTTCTTTTACAAAAGTTTCTGCATCTGATAAATAGAAATTCTCTTTAAGCATAAATTTATCAGCAGGTCTTGTGAGTGACAATTCGGAATTCTTATAAAAATTGATAGCACGGTGTGCTAAGAAGTCGAATAAAGTCGGGCGATATTTTTTAGTATAGTCATAATCAAAAATAACCTCATCATATACTTCAACAGAAGTACGTTTAAGACTGTCGGCGTTTTGCAGAGATAATTGATAGTGTTTTATAGATTTATCGGCTAGCTTGTTTAAATCCCATGTTTTTATATCATCCTGATCAAAATTAATAGTTTGCGAGCGATCATAAAATTTCCATCGGTTGTTCTGATAATACATCCAGTACATTTCTGCAAGCATTGAATTCATCATTGCATCGTTTGGGAATTTTGCCTTTTTCACTTCATCTTCCAGGCTATTAATGGCAGCTTCGAAAGCACTTTCTTCAACCATGTTCAGATATTTCATTCTGTGCAGGGTTGCCTTAATAATCTGGTCGGGATTATTTTCTTTTGATGCACTTTCATATATCTTGTTTACAATTTCAAGTGCAGATTTCGGAAGCCCAAGTTTATCAAGAGAATCTACTTTTGCCCATTCTTTTTTGTATTTTTGACCTACAGGAAATTTTATCGGATCTTCATCGGGTAAAAACACCTTATTGAATCCAAATGTTGCTATTAAAAGAACGATCAAAAACGGAAATAACAATTTTCTGAGTTTCATAATTAATTTGTTTTCTGATTAATACAATACATTGACTATTTTTTTACTATTTTCTAAAAAGTAAAACGAAATTTTGATGCAATTTAAACTAAAAATCCATAAAATGAGGTATAAAAACTTTTATTTTGAATTAGAATTATGTTGCTCAAAGGTTTTATTTGAAAAATATTAAAAAT
>JBDRPR010000269.1:0-3121 GCA_043826845.1 Bacteroidota bacterium | reverse complement strand
CATATTATTATCAGCAGAAATTGCCAGTTGCCCAATCATTTGTCTTTTGGCTTTGTGCAATTGTATTGTGCCCATTTTTTTTAATTTCAGAAATTGCAATTCTTTAAATACAAGATCAATACATTTCCTGAGATTTTCTTTATCTGTACCAAAATATATATTCCAGATTCCTGTGTCTGAATATCTTGTGTAATTAGATTCAACATGATAGACAAGTCCGTTTTTTTCTCTTAGGGATAGGTTTAGTCTTGAATTCATCCCGTTCCCTCCAAGAATATTATTTATTAGCAATAATCCAAGCCGGTTTGAATGATCAGAACTATAAGCAACATTTCCAATAATACAATGTGCCTGGTATGTTTTAAGTCTGATTTCTTTTGTTTCCGAAAAATATGAACTAAATTCAGATCTTTCAGTTTTTCTAATATTTTTTGGAATATGATTGTAATGTTTAATGAAATATTTAACCAATTTATCAAATGGAATATTTCCAACTGAACATAATATCATTTGGTCGGTATTGTATTCTTTGGAAATAAAATTTTTAATAGTATCCTGATTAAATGACCGTATTGTTTTTTTTGTCCCTAAAATGTTTCTTCCTAAAGGATGATTTGCAAAAACCATATCTTCGAAGTCATCATAAATTAATTCGGAAGGGGAGTCTTTATATGAATTTATTTCATCCATTACAACGACCTTTTCCTTTTCAATTTCTTTTTCGGGAAAAATCGAATTAAAAACAATATCACTTATTAATTCAACTGATCTTTCATAATATGTAGGTAAAAAAGTTGAATAAATCCATGTTTCTTCTTTGGATGTATATGCATCAATTTCCCCGCCAACATCTTCCATTCTGCTCAATAAATGAAATAACTTGCGTTTTTTTGTCCCTTTAAATATTACATGTTCAATGAAATGAGCAATACCATGTTCATTTTCAACTTCATCTCGTGAACCTGTATTAATGATTAATCCGCAATGAGCAACTGCACTGTTTTTATACACATGAATCAATCGAATGCCGTTTTCGAGAATATGAATTTTATAATCCATTATAATTATTTTTACAAAAGTATCAAATATGAGTATGTAAAGGGTAAATGAAGAAAAAAAAACCTGCTTACTTATTTCAAGAGAAAGCAGGTAATAAAATATAAAAAAAACTTATTTGATTACAGTAATTTTCTTCGTTACAGTATTCTCTCCCATGCAAATTTTAATGAAATAAATCCCTGAAGAACAATTTGTAATTTTTAATTTATATGGTCCTGCAAAATCTGTTTCTTGAGTATAGTTTACTACTCTTCCAAATATATCATACATTTCAATATTCATTTGATCGCAGTATTCAGAAGGAACTTCGACATAAACAAAATCATGCACAGGGTTGGGGTAAATATTTATTAAATCATCCATATTAATTTCATCAACTTTTACAAGACATCCTATCAGGTCAAGTGCCATTGAAGTGTTAAGGGTGTCATCCAATACCTGATAAGGAAATTTCCATGTTCCTTTTTTAATGTAAAGTGTGTTCAATCCGCCTATTCCCCTGTCTGGAGCCATATAAACAACAAATGTATCCTGTGGTGTATTATAATAGATATTAAAACCTGCGAAGAAACTTCCGTTAATATCCACAGGATCATCAAACATTACTGAATGATAGAGATATGGAGAGAAACTGGCAATGGGGACATCTTTTTGAGCAAGTGTATTCCCTGGCATTCCATTAGTGTCAACATCCCAAATCATAAATCTGACATATGCGTTTGTTGAGGCACTATGGGCTTTTACAACAGGAATTAATATTCCCTGTACATTGCTGAACATATAATTAGTATATTTTTCAGCATAAGCTCTAACCGTATAACCGTTATGTCCTGGGAAATATCCCCATGTCGTCGGTGTAAGATGTCTGAATCCTAACATCATTTCTCCGCTTAGCAGATTTGAAATTGTGTCGCAAAATCCAAGTGGATCCTGCCATGGTTCATTGCTTACAACAATGTAGTTTGGTTTAATGATAGTATCTGAGTATATACCGTTGGTAACAATAAGCTCAACATCATAAAAACCAGGAGTAGTATATAAAATATTCAAAGGATTTTGGGTACTGGAGGTTAAAGGTGTACCTCCCTCAAAATTCCATGTCCAGTTTGTAGGATATCCTATAGTCAGGTCTTCATAAGAAACTGTACTCCCTTCTACTATTAGTCTGGATCCTAGTGCATGGAAATCTGCTTCTAATGGTCCCAGAGATGAATTGTCAATAACATGAATATAGTCTGTTTTAGTCAAAGTATCAGTTCCAACTGCAGATATTATTATTAGTGTAACCGGATAAATTCCAATATTATTGTAGGTTATCATGGTTGGATTCTGGTCGGTAGATGAAGTAATATCAGCTCCAGGGAAAGCCCAATCCCAATTAATTGGTGATCCGGTTGATAAATCAAAGAAATCAATGCTGGTTCCTGCCATTATTGTTGTATAGTTTGCGATAAAGTCGGCCTGAGGGGCAAATGAAGAATCAACAACCGTTATATAACCAATTTTTTCTTCAGTACTGGAATTTGTTCCATCATTTACAGTAAGTGAAACAGTATAAGTCCCTATATTATCATATTGTATGGATGGATTCTGATCTGTAGAAGTTGTCGTTACAGCTCCGGAAAACTGCCACGACCATGTTGTAGGAGGACCATTCAACGACTGATCGAAAAAATTTACAACTCCACCCTGAATAATAGTGGTGAAATCTGCAGTGAAATCCGCCATTAAAGCATTGGGATCCAGCACAGTTATGTATGCTGTTTTTGTTTCAGTGTCAGTAGCAGAGGTATTATCTGTTACTAAAAGTGATACAGTATATGTACCTGGTGTACTGTAAAGAATGCCTGTCGGATTTTGACTGGTTGAAGTTCCGGGAGTACCTCCTGTAAAAGTCCAGTCCCAGCTTGTAATTGTATTACCTCCGGTAGTGAGATCAGTAAAATCAACAGTATTTCCAGCCAATAATGTTAATGGTGTTCCTGAAAAGTCTGCATTCAATGGACCATTAACTTTAATGTAAGCGGATTTTGTTTCAGTTTGTATATCAGTTCCATCGGAA
>JBDRPR010000268.1:0-2273 GCA_043826845.1 Bacteroidota bacterium | reverse complement strand
GTTATAGGCGGAAAATATTAGAGGGCTTTTGCTATTGTTATAGTTTTCTATTTTATATTCCGAACTGACAACATATAGACTTTGTATTAGATTTCGTGTTTCAAATAATGTTATATAATTATTATGCTCTTCTGTTTTCTTCGCCTTATTTGTTGGTTCATAATATCCATTCTCGCATAGCTTTGTTTTGGGATTTTCGAAAGTATAATAATAGCTATTCGGAGTAGTCCCTCTCTTTAAAAACAACTGATTCTGCTTCACTTCACGATTTTTTTTATAGTTGCTTAAAAAGCCGTCCAGTTCAGTTAAATCTGTAATTTTACTGCCCTTTTGCGACATCAAGATTCTTCCGTTATTTATAAACGTTATTCAATATTGATATGCTTAATATAAAAATTGATTTCAGATTTGTAAATATTAATTTTATTGCTATCAGACGTGTTCATTTTGCCTTAATATTTCCGCTTGCCAATTTGCGGCGAATACTTATATTGAAGTTAATAGTCTAATATATCTCAACAGATATCAACCTGTTCAGGAGGTGGGATGAAAGGCATTGTTAAGGTTATCAGCTTTATTGCAATTCTGCTCTTTATAAATTCATACTCAAGTGCAAAATTTATAGAACAGTTTGATGACACGCTATTATCTGACGATTGGACAGTTGTCAGATTCGATAGCCTGGAATATTCAATTGATACGAGCTGGTTTGTAGTCACCGATGGAACTTCAAGTTCTGGAACGCAATTTTCCTCAATTTCCAGACCAGTTGATGGAAGTAGGGATTTCACGCTGGCTATAAAAGTAAATTGGCAAAGTCCGGTGTCAGACAGTTATCAGTTGCTTTATGTTGAATTAATTGACACATTAACATTGGATAAAATTGGCTATAATCTTAGAAATTACTTAAACTCAAGCGTATTGGAAGGCTATATAGGCGCAAACTGGTATGATCCTGCTATTCAAGATACACTATCTACTATAATTAAACTGAACAGGTTGGGAACAAATACAAGACTGTATTTTGGTGATTCTTTGGCAATTTCTGATTATTCGAGTTTAAACTTTAATAAAATTAAGATATCAATTGGTTATAACATATCTTCGAGCTTAGAATTCGGAACTATAGGTTTAGAATATATTTATTTTTATGACAAGATTATAAATGTCCCGGAAGATATTTCAACAATTCAATCAGCCATTGATATTTCACTTTCGGATGATACGATATTGGTTGCGTCTGGAACATATAATGAAGATTTATATCATGATTATATCATTGGACATTATAGATCAGTAAACTTAATTTCCGAAAGCGGTCCTACGAATACTATTATTGAATATGGGTCGATTAGTTTTGACAAAACAGACTTATTTATCAGTGGATTTACATTTGACAGTAGTTGTATTATTGTTGGCCGAAGTAATGTAATCATAGATTCATGTGAGTTTTATAATTGTGGAGCAGTATTCTGGGGTGATGAAACAATTGTTGATGCAGTAATGTCGAATTCGCAATTTACAAGGGGAGGTGTTGCCATAGGTGGTGACGGTGAAATAGACGTTTATAATTGTATTATTGATAGCGTTTCCAAAGCTATTAGAATTGGCAGTGATGCACACGCGACCATTATTGGAAATATAATCTCTAATTCAACAATTGGCATTGAATGTTACAGTCCATATGCAATTATTGATTCAAATACAGTTGTGGGAAATGAAACAGGTATATCGATAAAATCAAATCATGGTAAAATAAGATATAATTTAATTGTAAATAACCAATTAGGTGCCAAAATTGATAATACAGGTGGTTATGATTTTATAAATAATACGATTATTTTTAACGATACTGGTTTATATTTAAGTGACGACGCAAATTTAATTAATAATATAATAACCTATAATCAAAACACTCCATATTTTATCGATACTATCGGTGACAACTCTATTACATTTGATTACAACAATGTTTTTGGTAACGGGTATGCCAACGACCCGGGGTCAAATGGAATCTCCGTTGATCCTCGTTTTTGTGACACGGCCAATGGAGATTATACATTAGCTTCTAATTCACCTTGTTTGCCCTCAAATTACCCCATTGATTCACTTATTGGTGCATTTGGTGAAGGCTGTAGCTCGCAGAGTATTATTTGGCATGTTGATACAACTGGAAATGATTCTACTGGCACCGGCACGGAGATTAATCCCTTTGCTTCAATTCAGAGAGCAGTAGATTTATCATTAACCGGTGACACAATTTTGGTTGGGCC
>JBDRPR010000267.1:0-2107 GCA_043826845.1 Bacteroidota bacterium | reverse complement strand
CAGCCGGAACTTTACCCATAAAATACAAGTACCCACCCGGTTGCTTTGTATAAATGATATGTACAGAATCCATTGCGATGTTATCAGTAGCGGTCCAGCCAACTGTTAAAGGTTCGTGTTCGGGAATTGAAAAACCTGAATCTGGTGTTATTATTTCAATAATTGGGGTAGTGAAATCTCCGGGGCGTGCATTCACCGTATTCGAATATTTGCTTTCATTTTTATTTGTATCCACTGCGGTAATTTTATACCAATAATATCCTTTATTAACTATTGAAGTGTCTATATAAAATGTGTCAGCCGGAAATCCATAGACATTATCAATCATATCAAATGAAATGTTGTTTGTCGAACGGTAAATATTATAACCTAATAGATCATATTCAGAATTCTTGTTCCATTTTAACTGTACTGTATCGTATCCCGCAAACGCTGACAATCCCTTTGGTATTGTAATAGGTATTGTATCATGATAAATCTGAATTTTAATATCGCCATATCTTGATGTTCTTCCCAATTTATAATCGTATGCAACACCATATATATAATAAATACCGGGGATCATACGTGACGTATCCCAAATATAAAAACCTGTGTTTTCAAGATTTAAGTCAATGGCAACAATCTTACTGGTATCAGTATCAGTGTCCCAAAATAAGTAAATGTAAACACCGTCCGTATCTGGATCTGTTGCAAACCACTTGATCTCTATACTATTATCAGTTTTGATAATTTCCTCTGAGTTATTAAGATTAATAAACTCAAAATTTGGGCTATGATTACACTGTCTGAGCCCACCATACGCTCCCATCTGACCGCCATTTTCACCCATTACTAAACATGGAGAACCTACTTGTAAAGTAAAATCGTTAATATCCGGATTTGTAAAATAAGGATTGACCGAAATATCATGGTTTCCTGCTGATACATGATAATAATTTGTTCCGTTATTCCAGACATTATCATAATCTGAACTCATCTGTCCGGAATAATCGGTTCTTATTCCATAACTTGAATTATTTGTAATTATATTATTTGCCGAAACAATCTCATTTGCCTGATTTATATAAATACCCGAACTATTTGAGAATATTGTATTGTAGTAAATATTGTTATTACAATTCTGATAGAAATTAATACCATTGATTTTATTGATAATTACATTGTTTTTTATAATGTTACCATCAGCATTGTTATAAAATCGAATTCCATCGTTAGCATTCCCATTGATAAAGTTTCCATAAATTTTAATATTGTCAGAATTATATATATCTATTGCAAAACCATTTGAATTAATTATTGAATTACTGATACAGTTACTGCTGTTGCCAATCGCATCAATGCCATCACCTGAAATATCCTGAAATGTATTACCAATAATATTTGAAGAGCCCCCGACACTACACCCCCAACCTGATAAAGTGGAGAAATTATTAGATTCAACAGTTGAATAGCCTGCAACTTGAATTCCATTTGTGGAATTTGTGATAGAATTATAAGAGCAATAATTATAATTTTGAGAAGAATAAACGGCTCTGCCCACTGAGGTAAATGTATTTGCACTGATGTATGATTTCGTGATGTTGCTGCTTATAATTCTAACAGCATCTATCTCTATATTCTGAAAATCACAATTATCAATGCGCATTTCCATCGGTGCAGAACCGTATATGTGAATGCCATATTTGGAGCATTTCACAGAGGCATATTGAATGAATAATTTTCCCTGTAAGTCGGTTTTAATCTGCCCCCATTCTCCGGCGACGTTTGACCCGAAATAGGATTTTAAAGTGATTATGCTATCGGATTTACCTTCCGCAACCAACGTCCCATAGATAATTATTTCGCTTTTATCAGAATAATCACCACCCTGCATCAGATCGGAATTGGCCTTGAACTGAAATGTTACTCCAGGATCAATTGTGACCGTGACTCCATCCGAGATAAAGACATCTCCGTCTATACTGTAAGGGCTGTTTGCTATTGTAAAAGTCGTATCCTGGTTAATGAAGCCGGAAAGAGCGGCTGAAATCTCATTAGATAGTATAATAATAATAAAAATGGTGCATAAGAAAAAAGAATACAATTTAAATTGATTAATTTTAAT
>JBDRPR010000266.1:0-10302 GCA_043826845.1 Bacteroidota bacterium | reverse complement strand
ATTTGCCGGATTGGGAAAAGTTGAAATAATAAGATTAATACCTTCAGTTTCATTAATTCCATATGAAACTGAAATTTCAAATGGTTGCTGAACACCTTGAGCCACAGAACCAACTGTTCCTGAATTAGTCGTAAAAAACACCTGACCTATGGAATAGCTTACCGAACCTTCAATTCCTGATGCATTTCCTCCAACAGTTGGAATAGCTTCTTGAGCTTTAATTGTTGAAGAAGAAAAGATGTATATTAGAAAAAATGTGATAAAAATTATTATTCCATTTTTAATAAATTCTGTATTAATCATGCGGCCTTTTTTAATAATTTGCAAATTATTAAATACAATTTGCGATTTCAATACAAAAATAGTTTTTTTTTTATGAAGTTGAAATATTATCTTGAAATTCTGTGAAATATTTTTAAATCTTAAAGAAGAGTATTCTACATTCATACTTACACTCAAATAAGCATTTTGTAATTTGCTACAAAAATTGTCAATATTTGGAACGCTCTTATTCCTGTATTTCAAGCGCTTTATACCTGTTTAAAAGCATAGAAATTTTAACCAGATACCCAACTTCAACCTGAAAATCAGACAGTGCAGATATTTTTGCTTTGATATTTTTTCTATTTCTTGTAACCAGAAATAAACTAATCTGGGCACTATCCAACTTTTCACTGGCTGATTTTAAATGTTCAGCCATCTGATATGAATAGTGCATTTTTCCGTAAATGTCTGTATAGATTGGATTTAATTTTGAGAATTTATCCCATGAATCAGGTTCACTTTTTAATCTTTCAAGGAAATTTTTAAAATCACCGGAAATTTGCTCTTTAGCTGTTCTTGTTTCTGAAATATATATTTCAGACTCCTTTGCAACAATTTTTGCATTGATACTTATTATTTCATTTCCTTCCTCGATCAGTTTTTTTACTTTACGGCCAATATTTGGTTTAATGATATATTTTCTGGTTGAATAAATTATTTCATAAAGTATAGAACCAACACCAAATGGAATGTATTCGACCATGAAAGTTTTTAGATTTTTCAGGAAATCTGTATCATATGAACTTTTAAAAGAATAATTACCCGTGTACGAGTCTATCTCAGAAATTGCCATTCTCATTTCGGCAGTCATTGTTATATCAGACTCAAAGTTATTGATGGCTGAATCTAAAATCTGTATCATATTATTACTTGAGTCAGTTGAGGAGGCAATTAAACAATGATATTTAAATTTAGCATCTGCAATATAATTATTTAACTCACTGGCATAATTGCAATAATTTTCAAGGGCGTTAAAATAGCTTTTACTCTTTCTGATCTGAGTTTTTGACAAGGATGAACAAGAAGAAAAGATAAATCCGAAAATGATTAATAATAAATAAATTTGTGTTTTGATTTTTATTTTCATTGCTTTGATTTATTCAAACAAAATTCCTATTTAATAATGACTTAAAAAAATTTTATTGAGAATATTTACAAAATGAATTGAAATTCAAATATAATGTGTGATTTTTGTAAACAGAAAAAATAACAAAAAAGAAATAGAAATGAAAAATTTTATTATTGGCCTGATTTTAATGTTTGGAATTATTGCTGTAAATCAAGATGCTAACGCTCAAAGTTCTACAAAAAAAGCAAAAACAAAAATTGTTGAAATGAAAGTAGGATTTCATTGTCCGGGTGGAAAAGCTGCAATAGAAAAAACTTTGGCTGCAAATGAAGGAGTTGTTGAATATGATGTTAACCTTCAGACAAAAATGGTAAAAATAACTTATAAACCTGCAGTTACAAATAAAGAGAAACTTCAAAAAGCTATTATTGATCTTGGCTATGCAGTTGACGGTGAAGCACCTGAAAAGAAACATAGCTGTGGAGGTTGATTTTATTCTTAAAAAAATAGTTACTGTTTGGGGTTACTATATTAGAAGTAAAATGTAGAATGTAGAATTTTCAATTTAGAATGTAGATTTTCTTTAGTTCTTCATTGGATATTCTTCATCCTATATTCTGCATTTTTTTGTCAGGACAGTAGAAAAAAGATAACATACCCGAACAAAAAATATATCGAAAAAGACAATATATTATTTTAATAGGCTATTTAGCTTTATAGGATTTTGCCTGATCACTGTAATATGTGAAAACTGCACGACTTTTACCTGGACTTTTACTTGATGGCAGGATTTTATAATTCGTAATAAAAGCATTGACCATCAGATTCCTTATTAAATTGCTACTACTCAGATTTTTGTAATTAGTAATATTAGTTGAAATATTCCATGTGAGTTCCTGATTTGAAGGATTTTTATAGATACCTGTACGATTACAATCAGCAACAGGATTCAGAAATTTTGACATAAAAACTGCAAAAACTACAACTAAAGTAAGTATTGTTTTTGACATTTTCATTGCGGTCATTTTTTCAAATTCTTTATAAAAGTAATGTTAAATATATTGAATGCAATTTTATTTTGGCAAAACTATAAAAATAAATGACTAATAGTAAAATTTATATGTTAAATTTTATCTTGACATTGTGATGCTTACTTTCTCAACCTGCCCACCAAGGGGAGGGTTAAGTTTTGAAATTTTTAATGTTATATTATTGATATTGTTAAAATTATCGTATAGCGAATCAAGTATTCGTTTACCAATATTTTCTAGAAGGTGCGATTTTTTTCTTTGCATTTCACCTTTAATTATTTGATAAATGGTTAAATAATTCACTGCATTTTCAATTTTATCTGTTTCAGAAGCAGAAATAAGATCTGTTTCAATTGAAACATCCAATAAAAAACGATTTCCAACTATTCTTTCCTCCTCATAATGCCCATGATATGCATAAAACTCCATGCCTTCAATTTGTATTAGTCCCATTTTTTTTTAATTTATGTATGTTTTTATTTCCTCTGTAATTTACAATATATTTTATTGGTCAGAGGTTTACCTGACCTAACGGGCAGGCTTGCGTTACAGATTGGGCAGGGAACCAACAAAAATTTTCATTTTGATTTGTGTAAATCTAAGAAAATTTATGTAGGTTTGCCTACTTTGTATCTGAATTATTTTGTGCAAAAGTAAACGAATATGGACGATAAAAAAAATAACGGTTTGCAGAATCCGGAAAATGTAGAAACTTCAAAATCCTTAAATTTTCTGGAACAGATTATTGAAAACGATATAACAAATAATAAAAACAATGCTGAAGTTCATACTCGTTTTCCTCCTGAACCTAACGGATACCTTCATATAGGCCATGCAAAATCTATTTGTCTGAATTTTGGACTTGCATTGAAATACCAGGGAAAATGTAATTTGCGTTTTGATGATACAAATCCTGTAAAAGAAGATATTGAATATATCGAATCAATTAAGGAGGATGTGAAATGGTTAGGTTTTGAATGGGATGACAGGGAGTTTTATGCATCAGATTACTTCCAGCAATTGCATGATTGGGCAATAAAATTAATTAAAGATAGAAAAGCTTATGTTTGTGAATTATCTCCAGATGAAGTGAGCGAATTCCGTGGAGTACCAACCAGACCTGGGAAGGAGAGCCCATACAGAAATAGATCTGTTGAAGAGAACCTTGAGCTTTTTGAAAAAATGAAAAATGGCAATATTGAAGAGGGAAAAATGTTTTTACGTGCAAAAATTGATATGTCTTCACCTAATATGCATTTGAGGGACCCGATTATATACAGGATAAAAAAAACAACTCATCATCGTACCGGTGACAAGTGGTGCATATACCCAATGTACGATTATGCTCATGGCCAGTCTGATTATTTGGAAGGCATTACACATTCGATATGTACTCTTGAATTTGAGGTTCACAGACCATTATACGAATGGTTTCTCGATCAGCTTTATGAAAAAGGAAAAGTAAGACCAAGACAGTACGAATTTGCTCGCCTGAATTTGAATTATACTGTAATGAGCAAGCGTAAATTACTTGAATTAGTTGAGGGGAAATTCGTTTGCGGTTGGGACGACCCGCGTATGCCAACTATTTGTGGCTTACGTCGCAGAGGTTACACTCCTGCATCAATTCGTAATTTTGCTGAAAGGGTAGGAGTTGCCAGAAGAGAAAATATCATTGATGTTGGTCTTTTAGAGTATTCTGTTCGCGAAGATCTTAATAAAAATGCTAAGAGACTGATGTGCGTGATTGATCCTGTAAAAGTAATTATTGATAATTATGACTCCGGTAAGGAAGAATTTCTTGATGCTGTAAATAATCCCGAAGATGAATCAATGGGAATCAGGAATGTCCCATTTTCAAATGAACTATATATTGAAAGAGAAGATTTTATGGAAGATGCTCCTTCAAAATTTTTCCGGCTTGCTCCGGGTAGGGAAGTAAGACTCAGATATGCATATTTCGTTACATGCAATAATATAATAAAAAATGATAATGGACAGATAATTGAACTCCATTGCACATACGATCCTGAATCAAAGGGTGGTAAATCCCCTGATGGAAGAAAAGTAAAGGGAACTCTGCACTGGGTTTCGGCAAAACATGCAGTTGATGTGGAGGTGAGAAACTACGACCGGTTGTTTATTAATGAAAAACCCGAAGAACTTGAACAAGGAAAAGATTTTAAATCAAACCTGAATCCTAATTCTCTTCAGATAGTAAAAGCTTATATTGAACCCGATGCAAAAAAATCAAATGTAGGTGATAAATTTCAATTTGAAAGACTTGGATATTATTGTGCAGACAAAGATTCTACTCAGCAAAAACTGGTTTTTAACAGGACCGTCGGGTTAAAAGATTCCTGGACAAAAATTTCTGGAAAAGATTAATTGTTTTGAATTGGGGACGGAAGTTTGAAGTCGGAAGTCAGTGACAAAGAAACATCTTCTGACTTCCGACTTCAAACTTCCGTCTCGTATGATACAATATACTTTAAAATAATAACTTATTTACCAATTAAACTTTCTCTTTAATAACAAAACTAAGTTCAGACAGGTCGAAAGATTGCACAGTGTTATCAGTTTTTTCTAATAAAATATTGCCATAGTTGTCAACTCTTAGTATTTTGGCTTTAAAGATATTTTTCTTGTGTTCAAAACTATGAAGTTCATTTAATCTGAATAAGTTGGCATTATATTCATTATCAATTTTGTTAAAGTTCAAATTTGCCAGTTCCAGATATCGTTGCTCAAGAAATCCACACAGTTTTTCAAGGCTTTCGTCAAGATCAAACTCGTTTTTCAACAAAAGCTTAAGCGATGTGGGATTGGGCACATTTTTTTTAAAAATGGTCTGGTTAACATTCAGTCCAATTCCTGCAACACAATTGTTGATACTATCACCCATGACAGAAATCTCAATTAGAATACCTGCAATTTTTTTATCATTAACATAAATATCATTTGGCCATTTGATTTTCACATCATCAGAATACTGGCAGATATAATCCTTAACACCAAGAGAAATAGCTTTCGATAAGTAAAATTGCTGGTCGGCTTTTAAAAATTCAGGATAAAGTATAACGCTGAAAGTAAGATTTTTTCCAGCTTCACTTTCCCATAAATTATTATTTCTTCCCTTTCCTTTTGCCTGCTCAATTGCCCATACTACAGCTCCTTCAATGGGGTCAATTTTCGGAATTAATTCTATTGCAAACCTGTTTGTCGAATCAACAGATTTAAGCTTAAAAAGATCCTGTCCGAAAAATTTTGTGTCCATGTCTTTTGCTTGTTTGAAGAAATCAAAATTACGAAAAAAAAATGATTTCAATCCGGAAAAATGAAAAGCAGAAAAGACAATAAAATTAAAAATTGCTATTGCACTTTAAATATTCGATATCTATAACTTATTATTATGGCAATGAGTTGCAACCTCAGAGCCATTTACCCCTCTCCTGTACATCTGTCGGGAACAAAAGATGGGTATGAAAAGTGATGGGAATTTTTATGCAGAGGTGTCAGACGTTTTATTTCAATCTTCTCTCCCTTTAGGGTCGGGGTCAAAGAGTTTTGAATTAAAAATCACAAGCCTGAACGGCCATTTAAAAACTACAATTCCGGTTATACAGGAAAAAACACTGATAAAAACCAACGGCTGGTCAAATGGAACATATATTTGCAATTTGCTAATTGACGGAAAGGTTGTTAGGAGTGAAAAAATGGTTTTGAAATAACCTTTGGACAGATAGCAAGGTGCAGAGCACCGGAGCTATTTGTAAAAAGGAAACATATCAAACGAATTGAGGTACAGCGTACCGGAATACAAAATCGCACTAATCGTCAGAAGTCAAGATGAAAGAATTTGACAAATATAATGAACTGACATTTTTAGAATGAAATTATTTGAAACCATGTCTAAGGTATATTTTTATTTTTCCTACGATCATTTTCAAAAGTCTTTCTCGGTCCTTCATCATTTAATTCATTCATCTGGTTATGTGCCTTGATTAAAGATTCAGGCAATTCTCCCTTATAAAGTATTTTATAGAATGAAAAACCATTATAGGGAATATTATTTTCTCCTGATAAGATTCTTACACGGGAATCCACCTCTTTTTTCTTAAAATGCTCCAGGAATACATCTTCCCTGTCTCTGTTTAATTTTTTATATTGGCTATTAATAAATGTTGTCCCTGTATAATAGTTGCACTTTTCCTGAATAGTAAATAACCCGTTACCATTAATATGTTCGTCTATATATAAAACGAATAAAGAATCTTTCACCGACATTTTAACTACCTTCAAGGAATCTGTTTTACTGAATGATTGTGCATCTACATTGTTAATTGTGAGATAATACTTTTTCTTGGCTTCAAAAAAGAGGAGATATTCTTTTTCTTTTATCGCAAACTGCTGGGGATAGACATCAATTGTTGCATCAGGATTATCTATAAGATAATCTGCCATTTTTTTAATAAACCGTTCCTGCTTTGGATGAAGAGAACAACTTAACATTTCCCATTTAACGGTAAGAGATTTTTCTATTTCGGTTTCAACATTTTTGATATGAATTCTATATGGTATTGTAGCAGGTTTTACAAAAATGTTTTTAATCACATCGAAAAGAACATCATTCAAATGAAATTCAGGCTCATTCAGATTGCCTGTTATCGGAATTTCGTAGTCAATAACATTTCCACGTTCGCGAATAAAAGACATTATCATAGGTACGGGTATCCATTTTAAGTCTTCATTTTTATGTCTTTTTATCACTCTCGGATCAATAATAACCAAATGATTTTCACTTTGTATTAATCCGTTTCTCACATTCCATGTGCCGCTTAGTTCAATAGTCCCTCTGTCTATAGGGAAAGAAGTATAAGTAATGACATATGGATTAAACATTGCTGCAGGTAATTTTTGAATATTATACTGCAGGTCAAAATCCGTACTGTCTTTCGGATTTATACTCAGGTTTACCGAAAAATTCCCATAAGGCAAGATGCCTGATTTTAAAGAGATATTCACTCTTTTATGATTTTTATTAATAGAATCGGCAACTATAAACAATGGATTGGCTTCTATCGAAAATTTCTCGCTTATAGAATAGTCATTGAATTTAACAATCCCATTTGAAATGGAGAAGCAATTAATCCTGTAATCGCTTTTGAAAAAATTTCTTGACAAAACTTTCATATAATCAGCAATTTCAAGAATCAGATTAAATTTTTCTTTGTCTGATTTTGCTGCTGAAATGTTAGCTCCATTTATACCGAACATAGTTTGTATGTTATCTAAATAATCATAGCGTTCATATTTAAAATACGGATGACTGAGAGAGATTGAATCATAAATATATATGTGATTTCCGGGACTAATTTCAATTATTGTCAACGACAGTTTATCAAAGGAAACATAATCGTCTTCCGGACTTTTTCCAAAATGAAAGTCATTGATTACCAGCAATCCTTTATTTGTAACCTTATCAATATTTATGAAATTCCCTGTAGAATTAAAATCTGCATCAAGGCTGGCACTGATACTTCCGTAGTTAACCATGTCTTTTAAATATTGTTCTACAAATTTTAAATCGAATTTGTCAGCGATAACTGCAATCCGGTAATCCATATTCTTAATATTGATCGTCATATCTCCTTTTATACTACCTGTTGCCGGTCCTGATAAAAAAGAAAATTATGTTGCTATTGTATCTGCATTCCATCTCAGTCCTGAACTTTCAATATATACCTCTTTTATAAAATAATATACCGGAATAGCTTTTTCGCGGTAATAGAATTCCCCATCTGTCATCTTAATATTTAGTAAACTGAAACGAAGGGGAGTGGAAATTGTATCTGATTTATCGGAAGAGAATTTCACTATAAGGTCATTAAAATTAAACACCTTTTTATTCTGAGCAATGATTCCTCTTGGATGGTCAATAGTGAATTCGCTTATTTCAATGGTTTTCGATAACAGTTTCAGCATTGCGAAATTTAGTCTTAACCTTTTTGCAGAGAAAAATATCAAATCTTTATCCTTTGAAAAGGAAAGGATTTTCGAATCATAAACCTTCAGATAATCAATATTAATGTAGCCTGTTAAAGGATTGACATATATCTGTCCGATTTTAATCTGTCTTCCCGTTAGTTCCTCATCATACTTTTCAATCAGATATTTTGATATTGGTGAAATCAGCAAAAGGATAACCAATACTATTAAGATGATAGTACCTGATACAATAATGAAAGCTTTTTTTAATCTGGTATTTGCAATTTTCATTTAAAAATAATTTGAATCTCAACCTGTTGCTTACTGTTTATTGGCGATTTATATATAAATCTTTAAAGACAGAATTACAGGAGGTGATATTCTGATAAAGATGAGACTCTTTGAGTTGTATAGTATTATACAATTTATGGAATAAGTTATATTATTCACACTTTTAAAATTTAGAATTTGTATATAAAAGGCTGAGAAGTCATTACCCGTTATTTTATTAACGTAAGTCATATATTAATTAAAAAATTGCCGGTCGGTTTTGTCATGAATTTTGCAGGCTTCGCGCAAAATTGCACGCCAAAACCATTTATTCTTTTCATTCTTACCACGGGTGGCGCTGCACTTACCCGTGGTTACCATAATGTCAGTCCTCCGGACTTAGTAATACTTTGCGACAGGCAGTTAAAATTGCAGACGAGAAAAATGCTGGTTTTTATACCGAACTCACGTTAAGTATTATATTTTTTAATTTTAATAGAATATGAGTTTGGTATTATTTTTTGTCCGTGTGTTATTGCATAAACTTTAGTGAATTCGGCACCGAAATAGAGAATTATGGCTGAATAGTATACCCATGCAAGAATCAGAATGATAGAACCGGCTGCTCCGTAAATGGATCCGATATTGAAATTTCCGAGATAAAATCCAATAGCAAATTTTCCTATCATAAAGAGAAAGGAAGTAAAAGCTGCTCCGACAATGCAATCGCGGATTGCAATTTTTCCATCAGGAAGTGTTTTAAAGATAATGATGAAAAGCAGGGCAATGATAATGAATATAACAAATACGTTTAAAAGATTAAACAGAATAACCGCTTCGTATGGAAAAATTGTTCCCAGTTGTTCGTTGAGAATATTGAGTAAAGTATTTATAATTAAACCGGCCAATAATAGAATCCCTACTAAGCCAATCATTAAAAATGAGGTAAGCCGATTATACAAGAATTTTATTATACTGCGTTTTGGTTTTGCTTCAATTCCCCATATGTAATTTATAGATCCCTGAATTTCAGTAAAAATAAAAGATGCAGAGACCAATAAAACGATTACTCCAACAGTGGAAGCAAATACGCTGGCTTCTGAAAGTCTTACATTTTTTATTGTTTCCTGTATCTGTAATGCGACATCGTTACCCACTAATCCGTTAATCTGGCCAAAAATCTCGCCGTTTACTGCGTCTGTGCCAAAAAATACTCCACTCAATGAAATGATAATAATAAGCAAAGGAGGCAAAGAAAAAATAGTGTAGTAAGACAAAGCAGCACTTAATTTAAAAGCATTATCGTCTATAAAACTTTTACCAGTCTCTTTGAGCAGGTGCCAGATTTTTATTATTGAGTTTTTCAGCCGTTTCATTTTTTATTTACTGTTATTTTCTTCTGCTTCTTCCTTTATTTTTTGGGCGGCTTTATTTTTTCTTTTAAAATATCCTTTCAAAAAGAAATTTTCTTTGACAGCATTCATATTTTCATTTAATCCTTTACTGCTTTTTTTAAGATTTAATATGGTCTGATTAATGTTTTCTGCAACAGTTGAGTCCTGTATAAGTCTTCCAAGTGTTCCGTTTCCACTATTTATTTTAATCATTATTTCCGCTAAC
>JBDRPR010000265.1:0-2812 GCA_043826845.1 Bacteroidota bacterium | reverse complement strand
ATCTGCGAAAATCATAATCATCTGTGTTATCTGCGTTCTATAATTATTATTCGTCTTCAGGATCATACATTCTTTTTGATTACTTTTCCTGGATTACCCACAACAACATCTCCCTGTTCAACATCTTTTAGTACAACCGCTCCTATTCCAATCAGAGCATTAGCTCCAACTTTCTTTTGATTCAAAATTGAAACTGATGGTGCAATCCAACTGTTTTCGCCAATTTCAACACTCCCAGCCACCATGGCATTTGCTATTACTACAGAATTTTTTCCGACTTTTACCCCATGTGCAATATGAACCAGATTATCAACTTTTACATTTTCGTATAAAATTGTACTGCCTAACACTGCCTTGTCAATACATGTATTATTTCCTATTTCAACATTATCTTTAATTATAACATTACCAATATGTGGGATTAATTGAAAATCACCATTTTTATCTTTTTCATAACCAAAACCAACACCTCCAATAGTATTATTGGCTCCTATGACCACATAATCACCTATTTTTGTATTTTTAAAAATTACAGTATTATGCTGAATAATAACATTATTCCCGATTTCAACGTCTTCTTCAACAACTACATTTTCACCAATAAAAACATTTTTTCCCAGCTTTACATTTTTGTGAACCGAAGCTGAATTGCAAATTTTAAATTCAGGTTTTTCAATAAAAAACTTTTCAAGTATTTCGCGAAATGTATTTCGAGGATTATCAACGATTATATAATTGCAACTTTTTTTAAATACTGATTTATCTACTCTGTTACTAACGATTACAGAACCAGCATTTACAAATTTCAACTTATTAAGATTTTTATCACTGCACCAAAAAATTACATTCAAGTCTGAATTCTTCGGATCGAGTTCAATCATTCTATGAATTTCCGACTTTTTATTACCAATAAATTCAATAAATTCAATTCTTTTTAATATCTGATTAACAATAATTTTCTGCATAAGTATTTTTATTTTTTACAAAATCCATCTTATTACCTCAAATGCCTCGGCATATTTCTTTCCAATTTGCACTCCCCTGGTCTTTGCAAGAGAAAAGATAAACTCTTCAGAAGTATAATCCCTCTCCTTCTGAGAATCGTACATTTTTAAAGCATTGATTTTTTTCTGCACATGTTTTTTTTCCAGCTCTACAAATGTCGTTGTATTGAATGTCAGATTATTCCAGATTAATTCATAACCCAGAATAGTAAATGTTTTAAAAGCTCTCAATCCTTCCTGAGCAATTGTCAAATGATCCTGATGTATATCATTTAGTGAAGGCAGTAAAATCAGATCGGGATTAATTTGTGTACGTAGTGAGATTAAATTTTCAAGAATATCTTGTCTTCTGTAGTTCAGATTTCTGACTTTATAATCGTAGATAATAAGATTCTTGTCTTTTATTCCTAATTCTTTTGTCGCAATTCTTACCTCAGTTTTCAATATATCTTTAGGTAAATAATCAGGAACTGATTCTTCGGCTGTTGAAAAAGCTACATAAAAAACCTCGGAACCTGATTCAATCAATCTTGAAATAGTACCTCCGGCACCCAGCTCTCCATCATCGGTATGAGGAGCAAGTACAAGAACTTTTTTGAATTTTGATATCATTTGAAGCTTTATTTAGGTTTTATAAATATAAGTTATTCCTTTAGGTATTAATTAGTGGGTAAAGATAGATAAAATATAAAAAATAAAAGATAGAGAAAACTCATTGATTGAGATATGATTAAAAATTTGTATTCATTAAAGTATATACATCTTTATCATATTCATTAGAACTTTCAATTTTAACAATCCCATATTTATTATTAATCCATAAGATTTTACTAGAAGGTTCTAATCCAACTAAAGTATTTACTTTGAAACAACTTAATGAATCATTTAGTATATACAATATTTCATCAACAGCAAGTATTAAACAACTCGGATGATATGAATCTCCTACTTTTGAATCTTTTTTAACATATATTTTATTTTCTGATATGCCAAATGCATCTGAGCTAATATACCATTGAAAATCATCTTGGGAGATGTCTGTTTTATAAGTGTATAAATTATTATTGTTCTTTTCTGTAATAACATACTTTACCATGCTTATTGTTGTGTCTTGTTGAACACCATGTACATTAATATGTTCATATGTCCATTCGTTTCCTACTTCCCCGAATGTAAAAAATGGTTGTATTGGTTGTTCAATATTTGTCACTTCCTCTTTTTCTTTTTTACAACCAAAAAGCATAAATACAATTATTAGCAATAGTATATGTCGTTTTGTTTTCATTAAAGCGAAATTTTTATTCCAAAATTATTTTTTCAACTGTAAAACCATTTTTGCTTGTTATTTTTATAATATAGATTCCTTTTGCTTGTGTGCTTAAGTCTATTTTATTCAGACCTGACAGATTTTTAAAACCTGTCAGATGTTTTCCTGTTATATCCAATACATCTATGTTTAAAACTTCCTCTCCCTTTATCTGTATATTACCTTTGGTGGGGTTGGGGTATATTAATATATTAGTGGAGTTTGAGTCAGTATTATGAATTGATGATATTGTTTCTTTAACACATCTAACTGAAAATCCAGCATTTTTATTTTGACTAGGTGTACCTAATCCGTTTCCTCTATAAATTCCATTTCCACCAACTCGGATCATTAATCTAAACCAACAATAATTTTGATTATATTCGGTAGATGTCCAATACCAAGCCGATTCACCAAGGTCATGAAACATAAAAGAATCATCTCTTAAACCGCCAAATTGCAAATTAAATTGCAACATATTATTTTCTATTAGGTTTTGAAA
>JBDRPR010000264.1:0-3522 GCA_043826845.1 Bacteroidota bacterium | reverse complement strand
AGATTGTCTTGATAATCTTTATATTGTAAATAAAGACAGTGCTTTTAAAATCAATCTTATTGAAAAAAATGTTTATTATGAAAAAGGATTAGAAATTGAAAGTTTTAAAGAAAAGCTTCTGCCTTGTGTGACGAATCTTAATAATATAACCTATCTGAAACAATACTATTATAACAATCAGGTATTATCCTACTATTCAATTAACTCAGAAGACAGTTTACTGAAAGAATTCAGAATTATTGCCGATTATGCCGGTTTAAGAATGCTGATTGACAGAGACCGTTTTAATGCAATGGGTACAAAACCACCAAGTGAGGCAGATAAAAGATTTGAAGAAATGTGTTTTTTTGATCCGATTTTTGCACCTTTAGTAAAAGTGAAAGATAAAATTTGTATATTTAATTATGTTGATTCTGTAATAGAAATTTACAATAAATACGGTAAATCTGTAAATGAAATTCCAGTCAGATTTCATTCTGATAAGACATGGAAAGAGGAAATCTATGTAGATAATATAACCGGAAAGGTATTTACATTATTTAAAAAAAACGGTATTTCAACAATTAAGGAAATTAATATGACTGATGGAAAATTGGAGAGATCTATTAAAATTCCTAACTTATATTTTATTGAGAAAATCAAAATCAATGACGATTGTATTTATTTTTTGTACCGTAAAAATGAACCTGCAGATTTGATGAAACTGTACAAATTAGAGATGTAGTGATAATTACTTTAGGTATAAAAAACAAAATTATTGAAACTCTATACATTCAATTGCGTAGAACTATGTGAATTTTAATTTTATACTAAAATTTACAAAATTATGAAAAATCTCTATGCTTTTATAATCCTGATTATCACTTCATTAAGTTTAAATGCGCAAGTCGGTACAGAATTTTGGTTTGCAGCCCCGGAAGTTTCAGCAGGGCACAATGATGTGGGTCCAACCTTACGATTTACAAACACATCTACAACAACAGCCGCAAACGTTACGGTTACTCAACCGGCAAATGGAGCCTTTGTTATTACCCCTACTCCAATAAATATTCCTGCAAACAGTTCCTACAGCTTAGTTTTAGATGTTGCACCTAATAGTTACAAAGCGTTAATTGAAAATACACCAACGAACACAGTGCTAAATATGGGAATATTAATTACTTCTGATGTTCCAATAACTGCATATTATGAAGTAAATAACAATAATAATAATGAAATTTTTGCACTTAAAGGAGCCAATGCATTGGGTACAGAATTTTATGTACCAATCACACAAAATAGCCTTACAGCAGCTACATTATATAATCACGTACCTCTTGCTCCAAATGCCTTATCAACTTTTGATATAGTTGCTACACAAGATGCAACTACAGTACAAATATATTCACATACTGCTGTGGACGGACATCCTGCAAATATTCCATTTACAATTTCATTAAACAGAGGTCAGACATATTCATGTGGCTTTTCAGGAGCACTTTTTCAAAATCCAGTTAATCAACCTTCAGGTGCTGCTGTTATGTCAGACAAACCAATTGCAATAACTGTAAAAGAAGATTCCAAACAACACACAGGTAATGGTTGTTATGATTTAATTGGCGACCAAATTGTTCCGGTTGATATTATTGGAACAGATTATATTGTAATTAAAGGACAATTAAATGTCACTGCCGGTGAAAGTTTTTTTGTTTTAGCAACTCAAAATAATACAAAAGTTTATCTTGATGGTAATCCTGTTGCTGTTGCAACTTTATTTGCAGGACAAACTTATTTCCAAGATAATATTGTTAATCCCAGATATTATATTCAAACAGATAAACCTGTTTACTGTACTCAGGTTACAGGTTTTGGTTGCGAACTTGGTTCTGCTTTATTACCTCCATTAAACTGTGCAGGTTCTCCATCTGTTAGCTTTGTTAGATCTACAACTGAAGCATTCTATCTGAATATTATGGTTAAAGCGGGTTCCGAAGCAAATTTCAATTTAACAGGTGGAAGTGATCCCCTCTGTATTACTGCAGCAGACTTTGCAGTAGTTCCAGGAACAGGTGGAGTATGGCTTTCAACTTATGGAAAACAATTTACCTTAGCAGAGGTTCCTCAAGGAGTAGCTATGCAATTAACCAATCCCACTGATGTTTTCGGTATGGGTTTAATAAATGGTGCGGCTGCAACAGGCTGCCGTTTTGGATTCTTTTCTGAATATGTAGCTAAAATATATTCAGATGCAGGACCAGATCAGAATATTTGCAGTAACACAAATGCACAGCTAAACGGTTCTGTTACAGGTGGAGCTACTACAGGAATTTGGACTACTTCAGGTACAGGAACCTTTTCACCAGATGCTACCACTCTTGATGCTGATTATATACCAAGTTCTATAGATACAAGCGCAGGTTCTGTAACTTTAACATTAACATCTTCAAGTGCATGTACTCCTGTTATTGATCAGATGGCACTTACTTTTTATGATGCTCCATTAATTGATGCCGGCCCGGATCAATCAGTATGTCGCAATAACCCCGATGTTACTCTGGATGGTTATGTTGCCAATTGTACAGGCGGACAATGGTCTGGCGGTGCAGGAACATTTGCACCAAATGATATTACACTTAATGCTGTTTACACTCCAACAGCCGCTGAATTGCTTGCAGGAACTGTAACTTTGACTCTGACCTCAACAGGCTATGGAAGTTGTAACCCTGTATCTAACGATATTGTAATAACCTTTACAGATGCACCAACGGCTAATGCAGGTCCTGACGTTACTGTATGCGGAAATAACCCTGCAGTTTCTTTAAATGGCGCAGTAACCATTGCAACAGGCGGAACATGGACAGGAGGTACAGGAGGTTTCGTCCCTGATAATAACACACTTAGTACTCAATACACTCCTTCACCCGGTGAAATCAGCGCAGGAAGTGTTACATTAACTCTTACTACGACTGGAAATGGAAACTGCTCATCTGCCAATGATGACATATTAATAACAATTTCTCCTGCTCCGACAGCAAATGCAGGCTTGGATCAAACCAAATGTAAAAACAATGCTGTAACTACACTTAATGGTTCTTATACTGTTGCTACAGGAGCTGTATGGTCCGGTGGTACTGGTGTTTATACTCCTGATAATACAACCATGAATGCTTCATATACTCCTACTGCTGGAGAACTTGCAGCAGGATTTGTAACACTTACGTTGACAACTACAGGAAACGGAACCTGTATTGCTGTATCAGACCAGGTGACCATTACATTTACCAATGCTCCTACTGTCGATGCAGGCATTGACCAAACTAAATGTGCAAATAATGCTGTAACAACGTTAGCTGGAACTGTTGGTGGAGCTACCGGAGGAATATGGTCAGGTGGTGCCGGTACTTTTACACCAAATAATACTGCCCTTAACGCTACTTATACTCCGACAGGTGCTGAAATAGCATTAGGAACTTTAACATTAACACTTACAACCACAGGTAACGGACTTTGTTCTGCAGAAGCAAATCAAATGATTATTACTTT
>JBDRPR010000263.1:0-25729 GCA_043826845.1 Bacteroidota bacterium | reverse complement strand
TATCAGGATATTGAGGATAATAATACTTATATACCGCAACTTCATAATTTTTTTATATTCAATTATTTTTCAAACCTACAAATTTTTTTCAATATAATTGCAAGTCTCTTTGAAAATTATAATGACTTTTCAGGATTTTATTTTCTGTGATGCAGCTACAAACATTAAATATTAATCACATCAAACACTTTGTATCTTAATTTTTTTTCTTTTTACGAGAATTTCTTCTAATTAGTAAAATGAACAGGATAATAATTATTAGTGTACCGGCAATTATTGATATTAGTATATATTGCTGATTGTTGATTTTAATGTTTTGTATTTCATTTATCTGCTGAAGATTATTTATTTCCTGTTCACGAATTTCCGAATCAAATTGTTCTATCTGTTGTTGTAGCTCTTTTTGCGAATTAATATCAAAAAGACTGTCTGTCATAGAATTGAATTTTTTATAATTAAAATAGGCATTTTCATTATCATTTAATTCTTCGAAAAGCAGAGCCAGATTGTAATAAACATCTTTCAGTAATAATGAATCATTAATTTCTTCAGATAACAGCTTAGATTTATTATAGAATTCAAGAGAAAGGTCATATTTCCTGATTTTGCGATTAACCGTAGCTAGTCCTAAAATAGCTTTGGCTTTAGTGATCCTGTTGCCTGTTTTTTCTGAAACATCTATGCACTTATCGTAATATATAGTAGCGTCATCAAAATTCTCCAGCTTATAATAAACATTTGCTATGTTCAGATATGACAAACCAATTCCATAAAGGTTTCCGGATTCTTTAAATATTTTATTTGAATTGTTGTAATAAAAGAGTGCCGAGTCATAATAATATGAATTATTCTGAGTATTTTTTATGTTTTCATAAGTCATTCCTATATTATTGTAAGTCAATGCTATTTCATCATTTGCCTGTACCTCTTTTAGAATTGAGAGGTTATTGTTAAAATATTTCAGTGCATCTTTTGTATCTCCTGTAATCAGTTTTATTATTCCTATTGAATTTTTACATGAAGCAATTCCTTTTTGATTTTGTATTTGTTCCATTTTTTTCAACGCACTGGTGTAGTTTTTGAAAGCTTCATTATAATTCCCTTTAATTTCAAAAATAATTCCTGTATGATTTTGCGACTCTGCAATTTTAAATGTGTCCTTCAGAATTTCAAAAATGTCCATTGAATTGTTAAACATTTTTTTTGCTTTTGCATATTCTCCGTTTCTTTCATAGCATTTTCCCAAATTTAATGAGCTTTCTCCAATGCCTCTGGTGTAATTAATTCTATCACATATCTTTTTTGATTTTTCAGCATAATCAATAGCTTCAATAATATTGTAATTTAGATAAAAAACAGAAATCTTATTAAAAATATTGGCTTTTACAGAGTCAATCTGTTCCTTTTCAGCTATTCTGATAAGGCTGTCAACTTTATTGTTCTGTGAATATAGTATTATTGAAAGTAAAAAAAGTAAGGATAAACCAATAATTTTTTTTATCATATATATTTTTAAGAAATTTATTAAAAAAAAACTCCTGTTGTTCTGCAGGAGTTTAATATATTTTATTTCAATTTTATTGTGTTCTGATTACTGAAAAATAACCAGTTACCTGTGTGCCATCACTTGAAACTCCAGAGAACTGACCTTCGATTAATCCTCCCGGTTCATCATACCTTGTTACCTGCAGAGTTCCTGATTCACTTATACCTCCTCCTGTTGGCAGTACAATGTCAACATAATTGTTCGATCCATCAATAACATAGGTTCCGGTGGTCGTACCACTAAAATACACAGTCATATAATTGTTAAGAGCTTGATAACAATAACAATACGTATAACCGGGATATGCATAACCGTCAAGAGTTGTTGAGAATGAAAAGATTTCTCCATTATAATGATCAGGACCCCCAGTCATTACTACATAATTCTGACCAACAGCGGGAGGCGGGCATAATGTTATCTGTCCCCAGTCGGTGATTACCTGGAACATTGCATCAAAATGATCATTATTACCATATACCCATATATCGTAAGCACCCGCCGTAACTGTTATTGAAAAATTTCCAGTGGTTGTATAAGATGTAGTATAATAACCCGAGGATGAAATGTAAATATGTCCTGCTATCAGACTGCCTGAACAATCAACAAGTTGTCCTGTAATGGTTTGCGGAACAGGTAAACCTGTAATATTATGAGTGGTATTATTATATGGTGTAATACTAGCAAGTCCGTAACCGGCACCAAAATAACTTACAACTTCCACATCAATTGGAACACCTGCTGGCACTTGTCTTGAATAGAAACCATTTCCGTCTGTAATTGCATAAGATTCCCCAACTTTAACATTAACACCCGGAACAGGATTCCCGTTTATATCAGTTACAGTACCCAGCACTTTTGCTATTGATGTATAAGCTACCTCACAACTAACGTAAGAGAAGTGACCGACAGCCCCTTGAACTTCATTTCCTTGTTTATATGCAGTATTTCCAGATGTATTTCCACGTAATCCCAAATTTTCATCAAAAGTCCAGACATCAACTTCATTTGGGCAAAGCGCACCTATAGCAGGAGGTAATTGCATGGTAAAAGTAACATCACTTCCCATATTTGGATTTAGCTGAAGTTTTTGTCCATTTGAGTCCCGAAGTTCAACATTTGTTCCTACAAATGCTCTCAACAATATTTCATCACCTGTATTCGGGTCAAGACCTGCCTGATCTCCACCATGTACCTGCATTTCATAATTTGCAACTGTAGGATCAAGATATGCAGCAGCCACATGAACCCTACCGTTATATACAAGACCTGATTCGTATATAAAAACATCAGCAGGGAAATTAAAAGTTAAAAGTGCTCCGACAGTAATCTGACCACCCTGATCAGACATAAAACTGGTTGAATCATTAGTTGTAGAAGCAACGAGTGGAATCAATGAAACATCAACTCTTCCAGGGCTTCCGTCAACATATTCGTTTGAACGGGTAACAGAAAAATAGTCATCATGCCTGAATGATACGATGTATCTGTCATTATAAATCGTAAGATCATAAAAAATAAAGAAACCATCAGCACCAGTAGTATAAGTCTGACCATGTGCATAAACATCCACATCAGCAAGGGGAACTCCCAGTTCATCAGTGACCACACCTGTTAATGTTTCAAGGCTTTTTTGTTTTCCAATATTTTTCCCGGGGTATGAAGGATTTAAATTTTCTTTATTACACGAGAAGAAAAAAAACATAGACATAATAAATATCACTGATAATGAGACAGATATCTTCTTCATAGGATAAAATTATTTTTTTGCAAGATATTACAAAAAAGGAATATACAAAAAAAAAATAACAAATAATTTCATTTTTTTCCACGAAATATTGTTCATAACCTGTTTGGGATAATTAATAAGTAAATATAAAGCTAATCTTGTGTAATTGAGATTATTTTTATAATCTTGTAAAGGAAATTAAAGAATTATGAGTACAATTGAAAAAGCCAGGGAACTGGATAACCAGAATCCTTTAAGTCATTTCAAAAACAGATTTTATCCTGTTCAGAATACTATTTATGTCGATGGAAATTCTTTGGGATTATTGTCAATTGATGCCGAAAAATCTATTTTAAGGTTAATTGATGAGTGGAAAAATCAGGCTATAAGTGGTTGGCTTAATGCTCAAAGACCATGGTTTTATTTCGCCGAAGATATGGGCGCAATGGCTTCAGTTATAGTAGGTGCTTCGAAAAATGAAGTAATAATGACCGGTACAACAACAATAAATATTCATAATTTGATAAGTAGTTTCTATAATGCTGAAGGAAAAAAATGTAAAATTCTAGCCGATGAATTAAATTTTCCGTCAGATTTATATGCAATAAAGGGTTTTCTAAGATTAATAGGATCAGATATAAATAAAAATCTGATTATTGTAAAATCTGATAAAAGTGGATTACTTGATGAAGATACGATAGTTAATATGATGTCAGATGAAATTTCTCTGGTGTTTTTACCTTCAGTTATATACACCACCGGACAATTGCTGGATATTAAAAAACTAACTAAGGAAGCCCATGACAGAAACATATTAATTGGCTTTGATTGCAGTCATTCTGTAGGAGCAATTCCACATAAATTTTCAGAATGGGATGTTGACTTTGCAACCTGGTGTAGTTATAAATATCTGAACGGAGGTCCGGGAGGAGCAGCATTTATTTATGTCAATCAGAAACATTTCGAAAAAGTTCCCTACCTGACAGGATGGTTTGGTTCACATAAAGATATTCAGTTTGATATGTCACCTGAATTTATCCCTGCACCTGATGTTGGCCGATGGCAAATTTCATCACCTGGGGTATTGGGTTCAGTAGCAATAGAAGGTTCTCTGAAAATTATTCTTGAAGCAGGAATAGAAAATATCCGTGTCCAGTCATTGAAACTGACTGATTATCTTATTTTTCTGATAAAAAACAGGTTAATTAAAGAATTTCCTGAATTTAAGTTTGCAACTCCATTAAATCCTGATAGAAGGGGAGGGCATATTTCAATTGAACATCCCGTTGCGACGAGAATTGTTGAGGCAATGAAAGAATCAGGAATAATCCCTGATCTGAGACCTCCCAACCTGATCAGAATAGCTCCTGTTGCGTTATACAATACTTTTGAGGAAGTATGGAAAGTTGTTGACATTATGTTAGAGATTATGAGAAAAAAGGCCTATCTGAAATTTTCAAACGCCAGAAAAATTGTTTCCTGAAGATTTATAACTTTTTTAATACTCTGTTCCAGGAAATTTTCCATTTGTCCATGTTAAACCATATCAGTGAAGCTGTACCTATAATATGGTCTTCAGGCAGAAAACCCCAGTATCTTGAATCTTTTGCATAATCCCTGTTATCATCCAGAACAAAATAGTAATCTTTTTTTATTGTATATTCAGATGCTTCCTGTCCATTTATAAAAACCTTATCCAGTTCTGTATAGAAATCATTTTCTTCATACACATCAATTATTTTCTTATATAATTGAACATTTTTTATATCTATCTGTACATTTAATCCTTTATATGGAATAATGACCGGCCCGAAATAGTCCTTATTCCATTTATGAAAAGCACATTTAGGGAATATTTCCCAGATATTTTCTCCTTGAAAATCCTTTAATACTCTTAGGTTACTGATGTTTTTTTCATTTAAAAGACTGTCATAAATATTGGGATTCATTGAAAAATCATATATCCCCATATCAGCGATCATTTCACCTTCAGATAACTTGTATTTATTTTTTTGTTCATCCGTTATCTCAGTTCCATCGGTGATTATCCGGTATTTGAATAATAAATGTTTTTTATCAGTATCATTGTCTTGGCCATTGATAAAAACTGTTTTGTTATCAATAAATACAGTATCACCAGGGCATCCGGCAATTCTTTTTATCAGCAGAGTTTTTTTATCGACAGGAGGATCATTTTCTTCAGGTGAATTGAATACTATCAGATCATTAGGTGATAATTTGTCAAATCCCGGAAGTCTAAAGTACGGTAGTTGAATGATATCTGAATATATGTTTTTGAAAAATGGGAGACTGATTAATGTAATTGGACAGCGTGCCCCAAATCTCAATTTATTAATCAGAATATAATCACCAGATTGTAATGTGTTTCCAAAATTACCGGTATTAAATTTATGCGATTCAGTCACAAATCCTCTTATAAATAATGCAATTATAAAAGCAAATAAGACTGCTTTTATCCATTTTTTTAAGGGTTTATTTGGTTTTTTATTCTTTTTTTTCTCCTTATGCATTATTTGTCATTCAAGATTAGAAACCAACCGGAACATGCGGTTCCAGCGAATTTTTCCATTGAACCAGCCTTTATCTTTATCTAAAGACAACCAGATGAAAACAGCTTTGCCAACAACATGATCTTCGGGAACAAAACCCCAGAATCTAGAATCTGCAGAACCATGTCTGTTATCACCCATAAGCCAGTAATAATCCATTTTAAAGGTATATTCATCTGTTTTAGCTCCATTTATAAAAATCTCATTGTCTTTAACAACCAAATCGTTTGATTCATAATAATCAATTATTCTTTCGTATAATGGAAGGTTTAATGTATTGATTTTAACTGTTTCTCCTTTTTTAGGAATTACAATCGGTCCAAACCAGTCTTCATTCCATTTATAAACATCAGAGTATGGGAAAATGCGGAAATTTCTTGCATTTTTAGGTTTAATAAGCTTTTCTGTTCTTAATACGTTAGGAAGTTTACTGAGTTTATCTGCATTTTCATCAGTTAAAGGGTACACATACACATTGTTGATATTAAATTTATCAAGTGTTGAATCTTCCTGAATCATATTAATAGCATTGATATCATACATAAAATCTTTGTTTTTGTTTTCATCCTCAAGGGATATTCCAAGTTTATCAATGGTCTTTGGATTTATTCTTGATCCATTTGTGAATACTAGATAGTTGTATTGTAATCCATGAAACTTTGGGTGCTTTTCATCGTTAATGAATAAATCACCGGCTTTTATTTCAAGTTTATCTCCGGGTAATGCAACACATCTTTTTATATAATTGTCTTTCTTATCCAGCGGACGAACGATAATGTCGTAATTTGCCCATATATTTTTTCTTGCAGCATCAAGATAATAATTCCATGTTTTAGAAGAATCGCCACGCATTTTATCAATTTCATTTAACTCGTATGCTTTTACCATTATTATATCATAATATCCCTGGTTTGATCTTCCAACAACCACAGTGTCTCCTGTTGGGAAGTTGAATACCATGGCATCGTATCTTTTTATCTCACCTATTCCTGCTAATCTCCTGTATTCCCAATTCACAATATCCAGATAGGGTTCATATTTACCCATGAAATTATTATGTGTAAACGGAATAGCTAAAGGGGTATTTGGAGTTTTTGGGCCATAACTTACTTTACTGACAAACAGGTAATCACCCACAAGTAAAGTTTTCTCCATTGAAGATGTAGGGATTGTAAAAGCTTCAATAAAAAACATCCTGATAAGTGTAGCTGCAACAACTGCAAAAACAATAGCATCAACCCATTCCGCAACCTTACCTTTTTTACGTTTTACACCGGGAATTGCCCGTTTTTTCCAAAATGCCCAGTTTACTTTTTTGCTGATATAAACATCGTAGAAAAATGGCAGACCCAGAAACAGCCAATAATTTCCAATCCAGATAACCCAGAGAATAAAAATGATGATTGCCAGAGTAAACCTGAACCATTTGTTCTTTAATACTTTCCTGATTACCAAATGAGGTCCTTTAGCATCGACCATTTCTGCGCTTAGGGATATCGAACCGACAATGAGATCATGAGCAGCTCTTTTTTTTGGATTAAAACCAATGCTGAAAAATGAAATGATAAATAATGGATATTTGAAAATCGAACGGAAAAGCAACTTGATAATATTGAGTTTTTTAGTGATGTCGTTATTATTTCTCACCCTTATTCCTACAATATATTGGCCGAGTGTACATGCAAATGAAGTAAGTATTGTCTCATAAACCCACACGAAAGAAAAGAAAAACAAAATTTTCAATCTTGTTTCATATTCTTCGAAAACATGGAATGAGATACCAACAATATAATAGATTAGAAAAACAAAAAGAATGTCCAATGTTGTTGATGTATATCTTCTGGTTAAGATTGGCTGGTAGTCGATTTCCTGATTTTTGTTAATTGTGTTGCTCATTTGTTGTTTAATTAAATTTTAATAAATCTTTCATTTCAAAATAGCCGGTTTTACCAATAATAAATTCAGCTGCTAAAACTGCACCCAGTGCAAAACCTTCTCTGCTTTTTGCTTCATGTTTTAAAGTTAGAGTATCAACGTCAGAATTATATTTTATTGTATGTATGCCCGGCACTTCTTCCAATCTTTTAGAAATAATTAACAATTCATCAGAATGGGCATTAATATTATTTACCCATTTGGATTTGTTGCTATTGTGCTGTAAGATGCCTTTTGCCAGGCTGATAGCAGTACCGCTTGGAGCATCTTTTTTATGTTTATGATGAATTTCTTCTATTTCAGGATTGTAATTATTATAAGAACTCATAATTTTTGCCAGTTGTTTATTCATCTCAAAAAGAATATTAACTCCAAGGCTAAAATTTGATGCATAAAAAAAAGTTGCGTTGTAATTTCCGCAGACTTTTTTTACATATTCTATTTCTTCAAGCCATCCGGTTGTGCCTGAAACAACAGGAACTCGCGCTTTAAAGCAATTTATATAATTAACAACGGCTGATTGAGGATTAGTAAATTCAATAATAACATTGGTTTTTTTTAGATTTTCAATATTTAAATCCTGAAGATTGGTTTCATCAACAATTAATTCAATAGAATGATTTCTTTTTAGGGCTACCTTTATTACTTCTTTACCCATTTTCCCATTTCCGATTATTCCAATCTTCATAAGCAGAGGTTAATTTTTGTTTGTAAAGATATAAAAAAGGGAAGCCAATAGCTTCCCTTTTTATAAAATATGTATAGTTTTATTTTTTAACAATTTTCACAACTGCTTCAAAAGCATTTGGATGGTTCATTGCTAAATCGGCAAGGGTTTTTCTGCTGAGCAGAATACCTTTTTCATTTATTTTACCGATAAATTCAGAATAGGACATACCATGAATTCTGACTGCAGCATTTATTCGCTGAATCCATAATCCTCTGAAATTTCTTTTTTTGGTTTTTCTATCGCGATAAGCATAACCTAAACCTTTTTCATAAGTATTTTTAGCGACAGTCCATACATTTTTTCTTGCTAAAAAATAACCTCTGGTTTGTGATAGAATTTTTTTTCGTCTTTTACGTGCTGCGACGACGTTTACTGATCTTGGCATAACTTTAAATTTTATGAGTGGTTAGCGCCCCTATATCGGGATCTTAAAGCTAATTCACTCTGGTTAATTACTTAATTAAATAAAAATTACTTTAAACACAATAATTCTTTAACGTTTTTTGTGTCAGCATTGCTGACCGTTGTAAAGTAACCCAGATTGCGTTTGCGCTTTTTTGTTTTTTTTGTCAAAATGTGACTTTTGTACGCATGCTTTCTTTTAATCTTTCCTGATCCGGTCAAGGTAAACCTCTTTTTTGCACCGGAATTTGTCTTCATTTTAGGCATTATAATATAAATTTAATTTATTTTTTCTTTACTGCTTTTGGAGAAATAAACATAATCATTCGTTTCCCTTCAAGTTTTGGCATCTGTTCAATCTTTCCATGATCTTCCAGATCCTGAGCTAATTTTAACAGGAGAATTTCTCCCTGTTCTTTATACAAAATTGATCTTCCTTTAAAAAAAACAAATGCTTTAACTTTTGCGCCATCTTGCAAAAATTTAATTGCATGTTTTAGTTTAAAATTGTAATCATGATCGTCAGTTTGGGGACCAAACCGAATTTCTTTGACAACAATTTTAGTGGATTTTGCTTTTATTTCTTTTTGTTTCTTTTTCTGTTGATACAGAAATTTCTTATAATCCACGATTTTACAAACGGGCGGATCTACATTTGGTGAAATCTCTACCAGATCCAATTCCATTTCTTCAGCCATTCTGAGAGCTTCCTGTAAAGAATATACTCCTGATTCAATATCATCACCGACAACTCTTACTTCTCTTGCACGAATAAACTGATTTATTTTGTGTGCAGCTTGAACGACTCTTCTACGATCAATGTATGGTTTAGCTATAGTACTGTCCTCCTAACAAATTAATTAATAAATTATTATTCAAGTTCTTTTTGTATTTCATTATTGATAAAATCAACAAATTCTTGTATTTTCATGATTCCCATATCTCCTTCTCCTTGTTTGCGAACAGCGATTGTTTCGTTCTGTTGTTCCGTTTCACCAACAACCAGGAGGTATGGAATTCGTTTTAATTCATTGTCTCTGATCTTTCTGCCAACTTTCTCGTTTCTTTCGTCAATGAAAGCGCGAATATCGGAATTATTTAGCACATACAAAACTTTTTTTGCAAAATCATTAAATTTTTCACTAACAGGAATTATTACAGCTTGATCAGGATTTAGCCATAGAGGGAATTTCCCTGCAGTATGTTCTATTAAAATTGCTACAAATCTTTCTATCGAACCAAAAGGAGCACGATGAATCATAATTGGTCTTTGCATCTCATTATTTGAGTCTTTGTATTCCAATTCAAATCTTTCCGGTAGATTATAATCAACCTGAATAGTGCCTAGTTGCCATTTTCTTCCTAATGCATCCTTTACCATAAAATCCATTTTTGGACCATAGAATGCAGCTTCTCCTTTCACGATTACATAATCGATTCCTTTTTCATCAGCAGCTTCAATAATTGCAGTTTCTGCTTTTTCCCAATTTTCATCAGAGCCAATATATTTTTCTTTATCTTCTTTGTCTCTTAATGATATCTGAGTAGTGAAATTTTTAAAATCAAGTGTTTTAAAAATATATAATATAATATCTACTACTTTTTTAAACTCCTCTTTCAACTGATCTGGAGTACAGAACAAATGTGCATCATCCTGAGTAAATCCTCTTACTCTGGTTAATCCATGTAACTCGCCATGCTGTTCGTATCGGTAAACTGTTCCGAATTCAGCGTATCTTACTGGTAAATCTCTGTATGACCTTGGTTTACTTTTATAAATTTCACAATGGTGAGGACAATTCATAGGTTTAAGCATAAATTCTTCACCTTCCTGTGGTGTTTTCATTGGTTGAAAAGAATCTTTGCCGTATTTCTCGTAATGGCCTGAAGTGATGTACAAACTTTTATTTCCAATATGTGGACTAATAACAGGTTCATATCCATATTGTTTTTGTACTTTTTTCAGGAATGCTTCCAGTCTCTCACGCAATTGGGCACCTTTTGGTAACCAAAGTGGTAATCCCATTCCTACCTGAGATGAAAAAGTAAAAAGCTCCATCTCTTTTCCTATTTTTCGGTGATCACGTTTTTTTGCCTCTTCCAACTGAACCAGATATTCTTCCAGCAATTTTTGCTTAGGGAAAGATATGCCATATACTCTTGTCAATTGTTTGTTTTTCTCATTCCCCCTCCAGTATGCGCCCGCAATACTCAATAACTTAACTGCTTTTATAAAACCTGTGTGAGGCAGGTGAGGTCCCCTGCATAAATCAGTAAAATTATTCTGTTTATACAATGAAATTGTTCCGTCTTCAAGCTCAGATATCAGTTCAATTTTATATATATCATTTTTATCTTTAAAATATTTATGAGCATCAGCTTTTGAGATTTCAGAACGAATAAAATTGTGTTTTTCTCTGGCAATTTCAAGCATTTTGTTTTCGATTCTTGAAAAATCATCATCTGAAATTGTCAACCCTTCAGGTAAATCAATATCATAGTAAAAACCATTTTCAATGGTTGGGCCGATCCCCAGTTTGACACCAGGGAAAAAATGTTCAAGTACTTCAGCCATTAAATGTGCGGATGAATGCCAGAATGCATGTTTTCCTTCTACATCGTCCCATTTATGGAGTTTTATTGTGCAATCGAAATCAATTTTCCGTGTAGCATCCCAAACCTGATTGTTGACTGTAACTGCCAGAACTTCATTCGCCAGACTGTTACTGATACTGTTTGCAATTTCGTATCCGTTTACGCCTGATTCATACTGTTTAACTCTTCCGTCTGGAAATGTAATGTTTATCATTTACCTTTTTTTTGGAGTGCAAAGATAATGCTTATTATAGAAATATTAAACACAGATAGCAAAATTCAATATGAAAAATTGAATTTTATTAAAAAACAGAATTAAATAAACCGGAACCTTTTTATATTGCCTTGAAATCCTGAAAGTATTGAATTTGAATAACCATGGCATTTATGCTCGGGTTGTGATAAGCATATAAAAACGCTGCATAGTAAAATCCCGAAAAGAACAAAAATGATTATTGCAGCGCAACTGACCGGGTTAAAATAAAAGTAACTACTCAGGTATTAATCGTATCTGTTTTTTTATCCGACATTGACTTTGTCGAAGGCTAAAGCCGTTCTCGTGAAGGCGAGTTAGCGTCAAGCTAAAAAATACAAAACAGCCATATAACTCTATATTATATAAAGTTCTGTAGGAACTATCTGTTTATAGAAATATATTAATGAAAAACTATCTAGCTCCGGAGGAGCGACCTGAAAAATTCTAAATATTTATTTACAAAACACCAAACAGAACGCTCCTATGGAGCTAAATTAGGGGATGTGTCATTTTTTATAAACAGGTCGTTCCTACGGAACTTAAATAGCTTAAATCATCTTTTAGCTTGACGCGTATGCGTGTAGGCGGGAATTCCCTAAAGAAAAGCGTGAAACTGAAACTTCTGTAGTTACTGAAGTTTATCAGCATAATAGATAATGAATACCAGCTGAATAGTTACAAATTTAAGTACAAAATAACCCTGTTCAAAAATCGCAATTAAGTTTTTATCATCGCAAGAAACTCATTTTCATCAATAATCTTTATTTTTAATTCACCTGCTTTTTCAATTTTGGTTGGTCCTGCATTTTCTCCGGCAATCAGATAATTGGTTTTTGCCGAAATTGCTGAAACATTTTTTCCTCCGTTTTCCTCAATTAAATTTTTAAGTTCTTCTCTTGAAAATTTCGTAAACGTTCCTGAAATAACGAAACTCAATCCATTTAATATGTGCGATTTTTTAGTTTTTACCTCTGTGCTTGTAAAATTAACCCCTGCTGATTTCAGTTTTTCAATGATTTGCAGGTTTTCTGGATTTTTAAAATGCTCAATAATGCTTTCAGCGATTTTCTCTCCTATTTCATCAATCTGAATTAAATCATCAAATGATGCTGATATCAGATCATCAATGTTGTTGAAATGACTTGCAAGAGTTTTAGCAACTGTTTCACCGACAAAACGAATTCCTAAGGCATAAATAGTTTTTCCTAAAGGATTTGTCTTTGATTTTTCAATACTCTGCAGCAAATTGTCTGCAGATTTTTCTGCAAATCTGTCAAGTGCCAGTAAATCTTCTTTCTTAAGAAAATACAGATCAGAAATGTTCTTAATAAGATTTCTATCAAACAGCAGTTCAACAGTTGCTTCAGCACCTGCAATATTCATTGCTTTTCTGCTGATAAAATGCTCAATTTTTCCTTTTAACTGTGGCAAACAACCGGTTTCATTCGGACAATAATGTTTCGCTTCACCTTCATTTCGTACTAATTCGGTGTAACATACCGGACAAGTAGTAATATATTGTGTTTTCTGTGATAATACAGGTCTTTTATCAAGAACTACTTTTATTACTTTAGGAATAATTTCTCCGCCTTTTTCAATTATGACTGTATCTCCAATTCTAATATCCAGTAATTCAATCTGATCCGCATTGTGTAATGATGCTCTTTTTACAGTTGTTCCGCTTAAAAGGACAGGTTCAAGATTTCCGACAGGGGTAATTGCACCTGTTCGACCTACCTGATAGTCTATAGAAATTAATTTTGTTTCAGCTTGTTCTGCCTGATATTTATAGGCAATTGCCCAACGCGGATTTTTTGCAGTGAAACCCAATTCCTCCTGAATTTTCAGGGAATCAACTTTGATTACAATACCATCAATATCAAATGGAAGAGTTTTGCGTTTCACTCCCCAAACATTAATAAATTTAAAAACATCAGAAACAGACTGGCAAATTCCAATATTTTCCGGAATATTGAATCCCCACCTTTTAGCATGAATAAGATTTTCGTAATGTGAATCAGACGGAAGGCTTTCTCCTATAAGATAATAAAGATAACAATCCAGCTTTCGTTTTGCAACTTCTTTTGAATTAACCATTTTAATACTTCCTGAACATGCATTTCTAGGATTTGCAAATAATTGTTCTCCATTCTCCAGTCTTTCTTTGTTTAATTGTTCGAAAACCTTGTGATTCATCAAAATTTCACCACGAATTTCAAATTCATAAGGAAAATCATTCCCTGAAAGCCTGAGTGGAATACTAAGTATAGTTTTAACATTTTGAGTTACATCGTCACCTTTTACACCATCTCCCCTGGTAAGAGCTCTGACAAGCTGCCCGTTTTTATAGCTAAGGCTGACAGAAACGCCATCATATTTTAATTCTGCAACATAGCGGTATTTTTCTTCAATTGATTTTTTAATTCTGTTGTCAAACTCGGTCAACTCTTCTTCAGAATATGTATTGCCAAGAGAAAGAACAGGATATTTATGTTCAAACTGTTGAAATTCATGATTCAGATCGGAGCCGACTCTCTGACTTGGAGAATCTGCAGAAACAAATTCAGGAAATTTTTTCTCAAGAGCAATTAAATCATTTACCATTATATCATACTCAAAATCTGTAATTTCAGGACTTGATAGAACATAATAATTATGATTATGCTTATTTATTTCTACCTTTAATTTTTCAATTCGTTTTTTAACTTCCTCTTTGTTCATTATTTTTGGAATTTAATTGCAACCTTTAACATAAATAAGAGTCTTAATTAGAAATAAATCTTTAATAATATGTCAAAAATAATATTTCCTGCTTTTATAGCTTTCGTTTTCTTATTAATTTCTCATAAATATGTTGCACAACCAGGCATGGATTGTAATAATCCTCATATTATCACAAGCATACCTTTTCAACAGACTGGCATGACTACACAGGGTTTTGGGGATGATTATGACCAAACTTCATGTTGTACCAGCGTTTATATGACAGGGAATGATTATGTTTTTGAATATACTCCAGTTGATACTGTCAGAATTCGCATTGAATTGCAAAACACAAGTATCCTAGTTGGTTTATTTGTAATAAAAGGATGTCCTGATGATTCTGAATCTGAGTGTATATACAGCGTGGAAGAAGCAAATGGAAATCCATTAATATATTCTGTTGAGCTTATAGAAGATACTACTTATTATATAGTTGTTTCAACTTATGAATCGTTTGGATACTTTCTAAGTACAAATTTTGATATTTTTATAGACTATTCCTATCCTTTTGATGCTGCAATATGGAAATTGTATTATCCCAGATCAGGTTGTGAAATAGTTGAAGATGTAAATCTTTATATTGAAAACAGGGGGACAGATACGATTTCCAATTTTGATCTTGGATACAGAGTTGATGGGGGTACACCAGTTGTACAGACATGTACTTTTGTTATTCCTCCTGGTGTGGAGCAGAATTTTACATTTTGGACTCCCCTTGATTTTTCAGTTGTTGGTCAGACATATTATTTAGAAGTATTCACGATGCTTACCGGTGATGGCAATAATAATAATGATACAATAAAGAGGTTTATTACCAGAACCCCTGATGTCTCTTCTTTTCCTTACTTTGAGGATTTTGAATCGGGGCAGGGTGGCTGGGCAGCTGACTGGATTAATTCTTCCGGATCGCCATATTCATGGCAGCTTGGAATTCCTGCAGCACCGATAATTGATACTGCTTATTCAGGAACAAATGCATGGGTTACAAACTTAACCGGAAATATTAATCCAAATGAAAGATCTTTTGTAATTTCTCCCTGTTTTGATTTCTCAGGGATGGTTCTTCCAATTATTGATTTCTGGATTTGGTATGATACTCATACATGGGATTATGTTGTTGTTGAATACTCAATTGATAGCAGTATGACATGGCATCAGTTAGGCGATATTGGGTCTGGATTAAACTGGTATAATACTCCGACTGGTCAACAATATGCAGGCTGGCATGAAAGTTCTGGGGGGTGGATAAACGCTGTACACACATGTGATGGCCTTGGCGGTTATTCTCAGGTTCAGTTAAGAATATATTTTGAAGGAGGTGTAACTGATCTTAATGAAGGTTTTGCTTTCGATGATTTTCGTATTTATGAATCACCTTTGAACGATATTGGAATTCTGAATGTTCAATATCCTATTAACAAATGTGGTTATACTGATACTGAAAATATTTCTATTGCTGTTAATAATCATGGTATGTATGATCAGTTTAATTTTGAAGTTTTTTATTCAATCGACGGAGGGAATACATTTGTTAATGAAACAGTTACTGATACAATGCATTTTCAGGATACTTTGATTTATACTTTTAATACTTCTACTGATATATCAGTTTCGGGTCTTTATAATCTGATTTGCGGAATTTCTATGATAAATGATGAAAATAGCATTAATGACACGATTGATTATTCATTTTATAACTACAGATCAATAGATACATATCCATATTTTGAAGATTTTGAGATGTCAGATGGAGGTTGGTATGCAACCGGTATTGAATCTACCTGGGAGCATGGGATTCCAACTGATACAGTAATCAATGTTGCTTATTCAGGAAATAATATATGGGTGACAAATTTGGCAGGTCTTTATAATGAGGGTGAACAATCTTTTCTTTATACACCTTGCTTTGATTTATCGAATTTGTCAAGACCAAGAATAAAATTCGCAATTTGGTATGAGGTAGAAATTGTCGGAACACAACTAGAAGTTTCAACAGATGGAGGACAGGATTGGGATGTATATGGATCATCTGCAGATCCTCAATGGTATAATCAAGGTTATAACTGGATTAATCACTCAGGAGGTTGGGTAATCGTTCAGCATAATTTATATAGTTTGGCAGGTCAGCCGCAGGTTCAATTCCGTTATAGATTCACAGGAATTGTTCAATTTTCAGGTTTTGCAGTTGATGCATTTGAAATATGCGAAGAGCCGATTGCAGGTTTCGATTATATTGTTAATGGGTTGGAAATTAATTTTACTGACACATCATCCTATGCAGAGTCATATTTATGGGATTTCGGTGACACATATCAGTCAACTGACCAGTCACCTTTGCATGAATATTCTATTGGTGACACAACTGTAATTATTACACAAATTGTTTATAATGATTGCTATACTGATACAATGATAGCTTCAGTATATATTACCGGAATTAATGAGCCGGGGAAAAATGAATTTTTCATTTCTCCAAATCCTTTCAATAAATATCTTATTGTAAAAACTTCAGAAAATGATAATAAATTTGTTTTGTATTCGATTGATGGTGAAGCTATTTTAAATCGTGATTTTAATAGACAACTAATTCTGGATTTGTACGAGTTGACACAGGGAATATATTTTATTAAAATTGTTGGAAAAGAAGGAGTATTGGTGAAGAAAGTAATTAAAAACTAATATTATTTAAACATAGTGCTAATTATTTTTCCGATCTTATTATTTTTAAATTAAAATGAAATAAAATCATAATGCAACTTATTTTATACAGTTAAAGGATTTCAAAATTTCTTGCTTGATATATTTTCTTGTTTTCGTAATTGTGATACCATTTTATAAAATAATTTAATCAATCTTCTGCGACAACTATTAATCTGTCATTTTCAGAAAATGTCAACATTTTTGATTTTACCGGATTGACTGTTATCCCAAATGCGATAGAAGAATCATAGGAGTCGGAAATAATTCTATAACCAATTGCAATTTCACCTTTTCGTCTGGCACTTTCCAAAACAGTATAAAAGTTTACTGATTCGTTTGCTTTTATATAGTCAGTAATAGGTTTTAAATAAATTTCACTGCCATCAGCATCAAAAAAATCCTTAAATACACCCATCAAATACTTATTTTCAGATACCTGTGACATCAGCAGGCTAATTAATTTATCGCTGACAATAAAATCATCCGCTTTTGTAACTGCAGCCAGATCACGATTTCTAAGATCAAGCATTTCGCTGACAATTTTCATATCTTTTTCTTTTTCTTCACAAATTCTCCTAAGATGCAACAGCGTAATAAGAGTATTTGCATCGGCTTCCTGTATATTCAAGTCATCAACATAACATAGAACCTGAACTGACGAATATGAAGTAACATCCAGGTTATCAATTATCTCTCTCGATGTCGTGTCTGCATGTTGAAATTCAAGTTTTATATTTTTAAGTTTATTTGCCAATTCAATTACACTTTCATGGCAATTATCATAATTGGATACAATCTTTAAATAAGAGCCATGTGCAACATAATTATCCATTTCGTTGATAATAATTAAAGCTCTTTTATTCCATCCCAATAAAAGGATTCGTTCAGATACAATTTCAACTGATTTTATCTGAACAATTGCATTTTCATTAATATTATGCTGAAGGTTTTTTGATACAATTAATGTGTCATCATCTTCAGTGATTGCGATAATACTATCTCCGGGCATTAATATGTAATCCATCGGTGGATTTACACTTACTGATCCATCGGCATATTTCAGTCCAATAACAGCAGAGTCTTCATATACAAAAAGTGATTCACCAAAGGTTTTTCCGTATAGTTCTTTTTCATCATTAAAATAAATTTCAGCTCCATCAAAATCCATAAGCTCAGTATAAACAATACTCAATCCGCTTTGGCGTGATGTCTGTACCATAATTCTGGCAATAATATCGTCAGTTAAAATTAATTCTACTTCATCTTTTCCAACCATTTTTGCAACATCAAGATTTTTTTCTTCTTTGATTTCAGCAACAATGTGATATGGGGACTCTCTTCTTTCAGGATTATTTGTAATTGCAAGTATGGTTTTTATTATTTCCGGATCAGAATTTCCATGTTCATGTGCAAGTATAATTATTGACTTTGAAGATTGTGGATTTGCAATTGCAAGATCAACTAAATCACTGGGATTGCCATTTCTGCAAATTATTTTTGTGTTTTTAAATCCGGGAATTTTATCTCGGATTTCATCCTCCATTTCCACTTTATCCTTGTCTGCAAGAATTACAATTCTGGGTTTTTTCTGATTTTCGTTGGCAATTATCAGTTCTGAAATTATTGTAAAAACTTTTGAAGACCATCCTAGAATCAAGGTGTGATTGCTTTCAATTACCAGGCTTCTTCCTTTTCTCAGACTGTCAAGTTTGCCTTCGATACCAGATGAAAGCACACCAATTAATGTTGACAAAATGAAAATACCACCAAGAGTAACAATAAACGCAAGAATTCTGAAATTCCATCCGTTGTCCCCGCCCACAGCACCGGAATCCATCGTACGCATCAGGCTGACCCAGATTCCTTCGAAAAATCCCATAGGTTCTTGTCCTTCAGGAGCTATGCTAAAAGCAGATATGATTACGGCAGAAATCACAACAACAAATAATGATAAGAGGGCTAATAGCATAATCATTGCAATTGGTCCTTTGCTCATTATGTTATCAAATTTATAACGGAATACTTGAAAAAATGTCTGTTTCATCTGGAAATAATTTATTAATTTATTGTTTGTTTTTAATGGTACTAATGCTTGCTTCGCAGGTGTTAATTATGGTTATTGGTCAGGATAAATATTTTTACATATCAATATTTATGGATTGCTGACCATTAACTTTCATATTAACAAAGAAAATTAAAATCAGTGAACTTGAAGCTTTTATTTTTTTATTTTTTTTCAATCTATTAAATAAATTAATCTGGAAAATTTAAATTAAGAGTTAAAAGAGTCTCTTTGAACATTTTTTAAAAACCAGAAAAATTATTGTTCTTGAATCAATTTATTGTGCTTATTTTTTCCTGGCATTATTCATTTAATCAGAATCAGGAGATGAATTTGACTTAATAGCAACACCCGCACATGTCATCGCTATTCTAAATCCTACACGCGTACTGCTGCTTTTTTCGGAAAGGATTTCCCGTGCCCCGCATTGCATATAGACAGGTCCTGTTGCCCAGGATCCTCCTTTAATAATCCTTGCATCAGGGTAGCGTTCTGCAACTCTGGCGTTGTGAACTTCACCTTCAGCAATATATAACCATCGATCTTTGTCCTTTATTGTATCAACCCTTTCCTCTTCATTACAAAAATTTCTTTTTTCAATTATCTTTTTCAGGGCAACATGTACATCATCATTTCCTTTTATTTTTTCAGGATATTTACTGCTGTCAGATTCAATCGCCGCATACCCATCCAGATAATTAATATTGCCAGAACTGTCATTTAATAAGGCACTTCGAATCGAATCATTTGTATAAATATTTCCCCTGAATGGCCGGAAATCGTTCATGCAATTAAAATTCACAGGACGATATCTATCCATTACCCATTCGGCAACATTTCCTGCCATGTCGTACAAACCAAATCCATTTGCGGCAAATAATTTAACAAGAGTTGGATAGAAATATAAATCTCCTTCATAATGTTTTTTAGTATTTTTTGTAGTTTTAAAATATTGTTGAAATGATTTTATCATAAAGTTGTTTTCATCATGTATAGGTCCGAAATTGGCATAGTAATTCCCTTTTTCGTCAAAGAGATTATTCTCTGACCATGGGAATAAATCATAATTAGATTGGTTGTCCTTTATTTTTGCTTTTGAAGCATCTGCTTTTGCAGCGTATTCCCATTCTGCTTCAGTGGGTAGCCTGAAATCCGGCATTAAAATAGTTTCTTCCATGGCTAAGGCACTGGCATAATCTGTTTTGTGAGCTATACAAATAGCATTGTTCAACATTTTGGTTTTCCACATACAATATGCCATAGCCTGATGAAAATTTACTCCTACAACCGGATAATTCAAATAAGCAGGATGCCAGAAATATGCATTCTGCATAGGTTCGCTGTAACTATATGGCATTTCCAGTAACCATCTTGTTGTATCAGGATAAATAGAAACACTAAAGGTGTCCTTGTCTGAAATACTTGAATATATTGCGAATTTTGCATTAAATTCCTGTTTTTTATAAAATCTACTTTCAACCAGATTATATAACGGTTCAAGTTTTTTCATGTTTTCAATAGTGAAAATTTCATTTTTTTTATCCCAATTGAGAGTTTTCAGTGATGGGTCATTATAGAACGAGGGATCGGATTTCGCAAGAAACGAAAGACGTACAGAATCAATCACCCAATTCACAAATTCCCGGTATTCTCCATTTGTTACTTCGTGATCGGAGATGTAAAATGAACTTACTGTGACTCTTCGGGGAGTATTGTTTACAATTAAAGTTGTATCTGTTTTTTCAGGTTTAAAAGATGATGTTCTGCCCATCGAAAAAGTTCCTCCTTCAACTAGTTTCATCCCTTCGAAATATTTTTTAGCCTCCTTATTGAGTTTTGGCATTTTATATTTTACATATTCAAAATCCCAGCCTGAAGTATCATTATACTCCCATCCCGTAGTAACTTTATCCTTCTTTTTCTTTTTGTCCTTTTGAGAAAATGAAATTAATGGATTTAGAATAGCAAGTATTAGTATCACAATCAAAAACCATTTTGGTAAATTTGTTTTCATAGTTTTAACTTTGGTTTGAACAAATTAATTGTTGGTCATTTTTCTATTTTCTGACTATTTTAATAATGAAATCTCTGACAAACGGTAAATTAAAATATTTTTAAATCCTTTAGTATTAAAACGATTCTGTTTTAAAATTATTTTTAAAATATAGTAATAATCAGATATGTGTTTTGTTCCATATCTTCCATGACTCTTCAGCCTGCATAATCAACATCTCATAACCGTTTTTAATTTTTGCGCCCGCATTTTCACCTAGGGAAAGAAATTTTGATTTTTCAGGGTTATAGATCAGATCAAATAAAAAATGTTTATCACTCAGTAAATTATATGGAATTTCAGGGCAACTTTCAGATTCAGGATATGAGCCAACAGGAGTTGTATTAATAATAATCGAATATTCATTTATATATTGTTTTACAGATGAGTATTCAATGAATGAATCATTTGAAGAATTTCTTGAAACAACAAGATATGGAATATTTTTTTCGGATAGAACATATTGTACAGCCTTTGATGCACCACCTGAGCCAAGTATCAGAATTTTTCTGTTCTTAATGGACTCCTTAAAAAATGATTTTTCAAAACCTTTTACGTCAGTGTTATATCCAATTAGTCTTTTATTATTTACCAAAATAGTATTTACAGCTCCGACTTTTTTAACAATCGGATCAATTTCATCAAGATAAGAAATAACAGATTCTTTATATGGAATTGTAACATTAAGCCCGGAAATAGAATTATTTGATTTAATAAGCAGTGGTAAACTGTCAATATTCGCTAGTTGAAAATTTTCATAAACGGTATCATGAATTTTGCTGACCTTAAACTTATTATTAAAATAGGCAGAAGAAAAAGAATGGGAGAGTGGGTATCCTATTAAACCGTAAACTCTCATATTTTTATGCTTTTTTTGTTTTGGCCATTTTTTCAAGAAGCCAGATTAATATATATCCAATAACAGCCATTAAAATTGCAATAACAACCTGCATGTCAAAATTATCAGGCAAACATTGTTCATAACCGACAACTTTTATTTTATCTCCAAAATTTTGAGTGATCTCATTTTTCCATGGCCATATTATACCAAGTGATCCTAAAATAAAACCGGTTAATAATGCAATTGTCTGGTCTTTATACTTTTTCAATAACCATGATAAAAAATATGAAAATGCAAGTAAACCGAATCCGGCGCCAAGAACAACAGGAAGCAGAATTTTAAAGTTAAATTCTGATACCGCATCAATCATTACCAGTTCATAATTACCTAATAAAACTAAAACAAACGATCCTGAAAGACCTGGAAGTATCATTGAACAAATAGCAACTATTCCACATAAAAAAAGATAGAACCACGAATCATTCTCTGTTGCAGGACTTAAAAATGTTATAGTAACAGCAGTTACTACACCTATAATAAATGTAATTATTACACTTATTTTCCATCTGGTTATTGTTTTTCCTACATAATAAACTGAAGCTAAAATTAATCCAAAGAAAAATGACCAGATATACACAGGATAGTATTCAAATAAATAGTCAAGAATTTTGGCTAAAGATATAATACTAACTCCAATACCCAGAAAAACAGCAATAAGAAAGTCGAGATTTGTATGTCGTGCAAAATCATTGAATTTTCCTTTGAACAATAACTTTATTGCTGTTAAATTAAATGATTTGATAGAATCTATAAGTTTTTCAAATATACCGGTAATAAGGGCAATAGTCCCGCCTGATACTCCTGGTATAACATTAGCTGCACCCATCCCAATTCCTTTCAAAAACAGGATAAAATAATTTTTCATTTTTCAGGTTAAATTAAATCAGGTATAAATTGAAAAAATGTATCTCCTCTTAATCCAAGTCGTAGCGTTTCGAGTGCAATTACTTCGTTATGAGGTATGTTTCCAAGGTTTACATTGGTACCCATCTGTTTTATGAACCATGCCTGTTGACTTTTCATGGGTGCTTCCCATATAATATCATCAATACTGACATTTTTACGTATTGAATCGACCAGTTCGGTATTTGTTGAACCATCTTTATTATAAATTCCTATAGTTCCGGCTTCTCTAGCTTCAGCAATTACTTTTACCGAGCCTGCCTGTTTTTCATTTATCATCATTTCAATCCATTTTTCAACAGGGATGATAACATCTGCTTCTTTTGACCCCACTTCAGACAATACTGTGAAGTCTTTTGAAAAATTTCTTATAATTTCACATTTTTTATCTGCTGGAATCTGTACTTCACCATCTGAAACTTCAACAGTTTGTATCTCAAATTTTTCAAGATATTTTTTATAATCATCCAATAATCCTCTGATATAGAAAACCTCAAAAAGCGTTCCTCCGAAATATGGATTTATTCCTGCGTCTTTATAAAGTTTTATTTTCTGGTTTAAATTTTTTGTGACAATAGAAGTCCCAAAGCCCAGTTTTACATAGTCAACCAATTCTGCTGTTGCAGATATGAAATCTTCAACTTCACGAATACTTAAGCCCTTATCCATGATCATGTTAATTCCATTTTTCCTGGGTTTTTGTGACCTGTCAGGAAGATGAGGAAGATTAAAATTCATTTTGCTTGTTTTTCAAATAATTGCTGTACAACTCATCGAATTGAGAAATTTTATCAACAGATGAGCAGTAGTCAAAAAATTCTCTGTTCATTTCATGATTTAATTTCAGTCCGTTTTTAAAGTAATCAACAGCAATAGAGGGGTTATTTATTTTTAAATAATATGCAGCCAGACGAAAATTTAATGTTGCCTGATTGTCATTTATGCGAATTCCTTTTGATAAAATATCAATTGCATCACTTATTTTATTATGATCGAAGTATAAATCACTGAAATTTAGCCATATTTCGTCATCAGACGGATCTAAGTCAATGGCTTTCTGAAATGATTCAACAGCTTCGTTTATTTTGTCCAATTCAGAGTATATCTGACCCATTAATAACCAATAATCGGCATTTAATGAATCGATTGCAACAGCATTTTTTATATATTTTAAACCAGTTTCAAAATCATTCAAAACATAACTGACAAAACCTAATCCGTACCAGCCATCAGAGAATTCCTCGTCAGTATCAACTGACTTTCTGAAACATTCTATAGCTTTATTCAAATCAGAAAGTTTTTCATAACATTCTCCCATGTAATAATATACGTCAGGATTATTTTTGTCAATTTCAATGTATTCATTATAAATATCTATCGCTTTCTGATGCTCGTCCTTGTTGGCATATGTATTTGCTTTATTAAAATATGCAGAAGAAAAATTGGGATCAATTGCTATTGCGTATTCATATGCATCAATTGCCAACTCATGTTGGTTTGTTTTATTATATAGAATTCCCAGATTATACCATCCGTCTTGTGAAAAAGGATTAATATCCAGATACTTATTATAAAATATTATCCCATTGTTATAGTCATTCAGTTTTTCATAGCAATAAGCCATTTCATAAATTACAGAAGGAAAACTGTCATCAATTGAATATGCATCATTAAGATATTTTATTGCAAGGTGATAGGCGTCAGCTTGCTCTAAAGCAAGAGAAACTGAAAAAAGAAAATCAACAACATTATCAGTATTGTATTTTATCGCAAGATCAAATTTTTCAAGAGCAAGGTCATATTTTCCTTTAATTGCATATATATTCCCAAGCAGAAAATACATCTCGCTGTCCTGAGTATTATACTTCTCAACAACAACAAGAATTTGTAAAGCCTGATCAAATTTTTCCATCTGGAATAAAACCTGAACTTTTTTAATTTTCAATTCATTCGAAATAGGGTGTTGTCTCAGGCCGAAGTCAGCAGCATTCAGAGCTTTTTTATAGTCCAGTTCATCCAGATAATAATCTATAATATTTTCAAATTCATTCACATCAAAATAGAAAGATGATCTGTCAACCAACATTTTTTGATATCGGTTTATGACTTTATCTATATCTTCGCTTTCCTGTAAAAAATCCCTGTCGTCGTCCATCTTCTTTTTTTTACAAAGTTATTAATAAATACCTGTCATAAATATATGTTTTTTATGATTATTCAACATTTTTTCTATTTATTTTGTTAATAACATAATTAGTAATTGGTTACGTGCAAAATAGTAATCTAAAATCCGGATGGGATGAGTAATTATATTTCAATCGGGGATAACTTGCCTTTTAAAGTTAGCAATGGCAGTTCTGCATACTGCAACTGCCTAAAGTTACTTATAACTCATGTTACGCAAAAATAAAGTTGACACGAATTTCACTAATTTTCACGAAAAAGTGATAATTCTATGGAGCAGTTATACTTGAAATGGGGTAAATTGTCGCATTTTTGATAATGGTTTATGGGTTGGGCGACTGGTTTGGTTGAAAGTCGCCGGTCTGTTGTCAAAAACCTAAAACGATAACCCATTGACTAAACC
>JBDRPR010000262.1:0-2823 GCA_043826845.1 Bacteroidota bacterium | reverse complement strand
ATTTTACCTATTTTTGAATAAATTTCTAATAGCAATGCAAATAATGTCTTTAAAGTGTATTTATTTTATTCTTATACTCTTATTTATATTTGAAGGCATTAGTGCGCAATCATTTAACAAGACCGGTTCTCATTTCATAAGAAATTATACCCCTAAAGAATATAGCTCAAATCCTCAAAACTGGGCAATAACACAGGATAAAAGAGGTATAATGTATTTTGGGAACTTTGGCGGTTTACTTGAATTTGATAGTAAAAACTGGAAAAATATTGTTCTGCCAAACAGTTCATTAGTCAGATCATTAGTGATTGATAATAATGGAATTATATATGCAGGAGGAAATAACGAAATTGGTTATATTGCTACTGATTCATCAGGAAGAATGCAATATATTTCATTATTATCAAAGCTTAAAAAAGAAGATAAAAATTTTGACAATGTTGAAAAAATTCATGCAACAACTTATGGTGTGTATTTTATTACTAGTCAAAAAATATATAGATTATATAATGACACGATAAGTACAATTTATGTTAATAATATTGCTGATTTCAGTTATGTAATAAACGATAATCTCTTTATTAATGATATAGATAAAGGATTATCAATTTTACAAGGAGAAAAACTGTACCCACTATTTATCGATAGCAACCTTTTTCCCTGTATGATTTTTCCCTATAAGGAAAATAAATTGTTATTATATACTAAAAACAAATTCTATGTGTATGATTTTGATAAGGTTGATACAAAACATTTAAAAACATTAAAATTGGCTGACAGTCAAAATGTTACTTTTTTAGAAAAATTTTCTACAGAGATTGATGAATATTTTTTTCATAATAAAATTAATGCAGGAATACAAATTAGTGCTTCACAATATGCTTTTTGTACAAGGTACGGTGGAATTGTTATTATTGATAATAAAGGCAATCTTGTTGAAATAATTAATAAAAATCGTGGTTTACAAAATAATACGGTTTATAATGTTTTTGTTGATAAAGATAAAAATCTGTGGGCTGCCTTAGAAAATGGTATTTCAATGATTGAAATCAGTTCGCCAATAACGAAGTTTAATGAGCAAAACGGACTTGGACCTTTGGTTTTTTCAATTACTCAGCACAAAAATAAGATATATGCAGGAACTTTTAAAAAAATGTACTATCTAGATGAATATAAAATAGATATAAATGACGATAAACATAACTTTAAACAAGTATTCGATACAAAAGAATTTACCTGGGATTTTTGTACTGTAAAAAATAAAAAAGATAGTATCCTTTTAGCTTCATGTAATAATGGAGTATATAGAATAGAAGATAGTATAGCATATAAGCTATATGAAATATCAACAAAGATATACTGCTTTGGACTTTTTGATGTTTATCCTGACAAAATATTTCTTGGTCTTGAAAATGGTTTGGGTTTATTGGAAATTAAATATGATGAAAATAATAGTAAAGTTTCTTATACTTACAAAGGAAAATTTGAGGGAATTAATAATCAAATCAGAAAAATAGCCTGCGATTCAAATGGTGGTATTTGGATTACAACAGCATACAATGGTATATATCGTTTGGATGTAACAAATAAAAATCTTTCGGACTACACGATTGCACATTATGATACATCCAATGGTTTGCCTGAACTTAGCGAAAACTGGGTAAATTATATTGATAATAAACTGATTATTGCTTCAAAAGGGGGCTTTTACAAAATAAACAGACTTGAAGAAAATTCACAACTGGTAAAATTTGTTAAAGATTCATCTTATGGAAAAATTTTCACTTGTGATACAATTGGAATCTGGCAAATTTATGTTGATAATGATAATAAAATATGGATAAATTCAAGCATTGGTTTAGGATATTTATCAAAAGATGAAACTGATAAATATATATGGAATAAAATAAATACAAATAAAATTGATGTTGAACTTTTCAGATTTTATATTGATAATAACAAAGATATCTGGATTATAACGCAGGAAGACTTATTTCTTTACAATCAAAAAGTGGAGAAAAACTACAAATCAAAATTCAACACACTTTTAAGAAAAGTATATATAAATAATGACTCTGTAATATTTTACGGAACCAACTACTACGACTCATTATCTTACAGTGGAAATTTCCCTGTATTCTCAACTGAACAACCAAAAATGATGATCCCAGTCTTGTCATATGAAAATAATTCTGTCTCTTTTGAATTTGTTGCTACATTTTATGAAAACGATTCAAAAAACAAATTCAGATACATACTTGAAGGTTATAATGAAGCTTGGAGTGAATGGACAGATGAAAACAAAAAAGAATATACAAATTTACCCGAAGGAACATATAAATTCAGGGTAAAAGCCAAAAATATATTTGAAGCAGAAAGCGATGAAGCTGTATTCGAATTTACCATTCTTCCTCCATGGTACAGAACTGCTTGGGCATATATTGGATATATTATTGTATTTGCAATTATTTTCTATATAGTTATTAGGTTAAACTTAGGGAGATTAAAATCAGCAAATATAAGACTGGAAGAAATCATTAGAGAAAGAACTTCTGAGATAAAAGAAAAGAATGAAGAACTGCAACAGCAGAATGAGGAAATAAATTGTCAGGCAAAAGAATTGAATAAGATAAATACTAACCTGGAAAATATTAATATTTTATTACAAAAAAAAGATGCTCAGATTACTAACAGTATTAATTATGCAAAACTAATTCAGGAAGCAATTTTGCCTTCATCAAATAAGATTAGGGATGTTTTTCCTGAATCTTTCGTACTATTCAAACCTCGGGATATAGTCAGCGGTGATTTTTACTGGTTTGC
>JBDRPR010000261.1:0-4129 GCA_043826845.1 Bacteroidota bacterium | reverse complement strand
TTGAAAATTAAGTTAAATTACCATTACCTTTTTCTCTGACAATTGTATTAATTAATTATAAAATTATTAGATATGAAACAGCTGAAATATGGAAAGAAGATAAAAAAGAGATTACTCTTACAATTGATAATATTATTAATTTTGACAAAATAATTTTAGGAAATGAACATATCCCGGATGTTATGAAGAAAAATAACATCTATTTCAAGATTGTCAAATAATGCAAAAAAAAGTAATTCTGTTTTATTTACCTCCGGCAGAAGTTTTAACTCCATCAGCATCATTGTCAATTCTTAAAAGTTTTATGCTGAAAAATGGATTCCCAACAGAAATAAAATACTGGAATTTCGCATTAAATATAATGAGGGAATATACCAATGACGACAGTTCTGTAACCAGTTTGATACCCTTTTATGCAATTTTAAATGAAAAAAACAATGATATTAAGGTATATAACAGAATTGTCTCAACTCTTAACCAATCAGTTCCAAATTATTTAAATGAAACCGGTGGTTATGAGAATTTATTGGAAAAAATAAAAAAAAGAATACAGAAAATAATTCAAAAGAAGCTAAAAGAGATTGATTGGGAAAATGTATTATTATTCGGTTTTACTTCTAAATTCTATCAATGGATTCCTGCAATGATCATTGCAGAAGAAATAAAAAAAAGAGATAAAAACATACCAATTATAATTGGTGGCTTTGGTAATAAAGATGAAGCATCAGAAATATTAAAAAAATGCTCTTTCATTGATTTTTCTGTTTGTGGAGAAGGAGAATATCCCTTATTTAAATTAGCTGAAAAAATAAAGAAGGATAAATTCAACTATGCAACAGTTCCCGGTTTAGTTTACCGAGAAAAAGATAATATTTTAATTTCCGAATGCAGAACAAGTGAATATCTTGATATGAAAAATTATCCATTGCCTTCACATGACGATTATGAAAAAGAATTTATTAAAACCAAATATAAGCACAAAGGTAGGTATCCGATAAATTCAGTAAGAGGATGCAGTTGGAATGCCTGTAAATTTTGCAATTATAATCAGGGATATAAATACAGGGAACGAGAACCCGAAGATATTGTCAATGAAATAATACATCTGAAAACAGAACACAATGTGTATGCTTTTTATTTTGTTGATAATGATGTGTTTTGTAATTATAAAAGATTCAATAAACTGCTTGACCTGATTATAGATGCTAAAAAGAAAAACAATTATTATTTCACATTTTGGGGAGAAATGATTCCAAATCCTTCGCTTGATGAAAGTACATTTAAAAAAATGTCAGAAGCAGGATTTGACACATTGTTTATAGGATATGATGCACTTACAGATGTTCTGTTAAAGAAAATGAACAAACGAAGCACATTTGCTGAAAATTTAATCTTTGTCAAATTCGCAATAAAATATAAAATAAATCTGGATGTAAATATTATCAGGGATATTTATAATGAAACAGAGCAAGATGTTCAGGAAAGTATAAAAAACCTGCATTATCTCAGATTTTATTTTAATAAAGAACCAAAATTCTTTCATCGTTACGGAACTCTGAATATTACAACCAGCACAAAATACTTTAAAGAAATACCTGAAGCAGAAAAAACGCAATTTGACTACTCACCGATTGCATATTTACTTCCTGAACAGTTCAGTAATGATAATAACAGATTCAAACTGTTCAGATGGAATAAAAGCAGAATGTCTAATTTTTATGAATGGGAAAAATTTAAAGAAATTGAACAAAATTATCAAAATCAAAACTATGAATATGAGGTGATAAGAAAAAATAAAGCAATTAATTACATTGAGATAAGGGACAAAGAAATCATTAAAATAATTGAATTGAACAAATTGCAGTATCGTATTTTAAAAAACAGCAATCAAAAAATAAGCAATATTGATTCATTATCCAGTCAACTGAACGAAAAGAATATTGACAAAATAAAATCTGAAATTGATTTGTTAACTTCGCATTACCTTATATATCGGAACAGCGATTATTCTCAGATTATATCAATTATTGATGTCTGAAAAAATGAGACTTAAAAAGAAACTATATATCGCACTCGGAATTGTTCAGTTGTTTAATTGTTTAGTTGTTTAATTGTTTAGGTGTTTTCCCGATAGCCATCGGGAGTTTAGTTGTTTAATTGTTTAGTTGTTTATCCCGATAGCCAACCTTTTAACCTATAACATGATTAATCCAATCAATGCGGAAATATATTACGTTTGCAGTAAAATATCATATTATCAGTTATAGAATTCAATTTCTTTATATAAATGCTTAATTTTGAAAAAAAATATGATGAGATATTTATACCTGATTATTTACTTCTTTCCGTTTATTGTTCAGTCTCAAAAGTCTGAATTCTCAGCTGATAATTTATACAGACATATTGAAATACTAGCTTCAGATTCACTCGAAGGAAGAAAACCAGGAACCCCTGGTGATATAAAAGCTGCCAACTATATTCGTGAACAATTTTTTAATTCGAAGCTTCTCTTATTTGGAGATAATGGATTTCAGAAGTTTGAGCTTGTTACTGATGTGAAATTGGGACAAAATAATTCATTAAGTATTTCAGATAAGACTTTTGAATTGAATAAAGATTTTATTCCCTATTCATTTTCTTCCTCTGCTATTCTGGAAACTGATGCCTGTTTTGCAGGATACGGATTTAGTATTGATGAAGATTCATTGAAATGGAATGATTATGAAAAAATTGATATAAAAGGAAAATGGGTAATAATACTTATCGGAGATCCTGAATATGATAAACCAAAGAGCCTTTTTGTTCCCTACAGTATGGAAAGAAGTAAAATTGTTGTTGCAAAAGATTATGGAGCAGCAGGTGTTTTGTTTGTCAATGGAAAAAATCTGGATGAAAAAGATGAGTTAAACCGGCTTTCATATGATAAAACTGTAAGTGATGCAGGAATTCCTGTAATTAATATCAGCAGGCGTCTTGCAAATGAAATCCTTGAATCTTCAGGAAAAAACATTGAAGAACTTGAGGAAAAGTTAAATAATGACAGGAAAGAAATGTCTTTTGCAATTTCAGCTAAAATAAATGCACAAACAGATGTAATTCAAATTAAAAGCAATACTCAGAATATTGTTGCAATAAAATTTGGAACGGATGAATTACTTAAAGATGAATATATTGTGATTGGTGCCCATTACGATCATCTTGGATATGGAGGACAGAACTCAGGTTCCAGAATACCTGATACGGTTGCTGTGCATTATGGTGCCGATGACAACGCTTCGGGAGTATCTGCATTAATAGAGCTGGCGAAGAAATTTTCTTACACAAAAGATGTCAAACGCAGCATTATATTTGTGGCATTTAGTTCAGAAGAATTGGGATTGGTAGGATCAAAATATTTTGTTGAAAATAAGCCTATTGAAAATGGATATATTTCGACGATGATTAATTTTGATATGATTGGCAGAATGAAAAGTCTTGATCCGTATTTATCCGTATCAGGTACAGGTACTGCACTTGAATTTGACTCTATTTTAAATATATACGCAGATAATAGGATTTTTAAACTGCAAAAAACTGTTGATGGTTACGGTCCTTCTGACCATGCAAATTTTTATGCTGCAGATATTCCGGTATTATTTGTTACTACAGGTGCCCATCAGGATTATCACACTCCTTATGATACAAAAGATAAAATAAATGTTGAAAGTATGGCTAAAGTTGTTGATTATATGTATGAAGTAATTATTGATTTAGCAAATACGCCGAGTAAACTACATTTTAAACAGGCAGGATCAGCACAATCAAACAGATCAGGAAGAAAGCTTAAAGTTACCCTGGGTATAATTCCTGACGTGGCATCTTCTGATATTAAAGGTTTAAGAATATCTGGTGTTCGTAAAGGCGGGCCGGCTGAATCAGGTGGACTAAAAACAAATGATGTAATAATTGGTCTTAACGGACTTGAAGTAACAAATATATATGATTACATGCAAAGGCTTTCTACCCTGAAATCAGGCGAAACTGCTATTGTCGAAATTCTTAGGGGTGATGAAAAAATGGTTGTTCTCATTCAACTTTAGTTAATAACTTTAGTGAATTTTTTCAATCAGGGAAAATTTATTTATGATAA
>JBDRPR010000260.1:0-4861 GCA_043826845.1 Bacteroidota bacterium | reverse complement strand
TGTCTCGGACAATAGTGATTTTAAATGAAATATTATATTAATTTATTCAGAACTTGAATCCAGTTTTGATATAATATTTCAGTATTTATGCTCAGATTGGGTTTAAATACCTTAAATTGACTTTGAAAGGGTTTTGTTGTTTTTATTTTCAAGAATCCCGTTGAAAGACCAGCTAGCATTGCTGCTCCTAAAGCTGTGGCTTCTATGTTTTCAGGCCTTACCACTTTAATTTGCAAAACGTCAGACTGAAACTGCATAAGAAAATTATTGGCTGAAGCACCCCCATCAACATTCAGATAACTTAATCTGATACCTGAATCTTTTTCCATTGCTTCAATTATATCCCTGGTACTGAATGCTATGGATTCAAGAGTAGCACGTACAACATGTCTGTAATTTGTACTTTGAGTAAGTCCGAAAATAGCACCTTTCACTTTATTGTTCCAGTACGGAGCTCCAAGTCCGGTAAATGCCGGAATTACACAAACCTCATTTGAATTATCAACTGATAAGGCTATTTTTTCAGTTTCTTCAGTTGATTTGATGATTTTTAAACCATCTCTCAACCATTTTATTGCAGCTCCTGCAATAAAAACACTCCCTTCAAGAGCGTAAGTAGTTTTATTCCCTATTTTCCATGCAACCGTTGAAATCAGTCCATTTTTTGAAACAACACGTTTATCCCCGGTATTTAATAGCATAAAGCAACCTGTACCATAAGTGTTTTTTGCAGAAGCTATTTCAAAACAACCATGTCCGAATAAGGCAGCCTGCTGATCACCGGCAATTCCGGAAATGGGAATCTCGCAACCCAGAATTTTTTTATCAGTATATCCATATATTTCAGAGGAAGAACAAACTTTTGGCAGAATATATTCATCAATTCCGAAAATTTTAAGCAATTCTTTATCCCATGTCAATGTATTGATATTGAACAGCATTGTTCTTGATGCATTAGAGACATCGGTAATATGAAGTTTTCCTCCACTAAGTTTCCAAACAAGCCAGGAATCTATAGTGCCACACATTAATTTACCCTTTTTGTATATATTTTTTGCTTTTTCTATATTATTCAATATCCACTGAATTTTAGTGGCTGAAAAATATGGATTAATAGTAAGCCCTGATGAATCAGTTATTAATTTCAAAAATCCCTCATTAATAAGTTGCTGACAATAATCAGAAGTTCTTGTATCTTGCCAGACTATTGCATTATATACCGGTATTCCGGTTTCTTTATCCCATAAAACAACAGTTTCTCTTTGATTTGTAATTCCTATTGTAATTATATCATCAGCAGAAATACTCGTTTTATTTAATAGATTTTTTATTGCTTTTAATTGACTCAGCCATATTTGTTCAGGACATTGTTCAATATAATCAGGTTTTGGGTAAGATTGACTAATAGGAATCTGATATATTTCAATAACAGAATATTTTTGATCAAACAAAACAGCTTTAGAACTGCTGGTTCCCTGATCAAGAGAAAGTATATATTTTTTTTCCATCAAAAATTATCCGAGCGAGGACTCAAGTTCATCTGTCATTTCAAGGTTGTGATAAACATATTGCACATCGTCAAGGTCCTCAAAATCTTCAATCATATTCAATACTTTCTTAGCGGCTTCAATATCGAGAATTTTTGTATCATTCGGGATTCTTTCTAATTCAGCGTTTACAATTGTAATTTTCAGTTCATCAAGTTTTTTCTGCATATTGCCAAATTCTTCAAATGGAGTAGTAATTATATAGTTTTCTTCATCAACTTCTAATTCTTCCAATCCTCCGTCAATTAATTCAAGTTCAAGTTCTTCTATGATTAAATTTCCTTTTGGGATTGTAAAAACTCCCTTTCGTTCAAAAAGAAAACTTAGAGATCCGTTTGTCCCCATATTGCCTCCTTTTTTAGTGAAAATTGATCGGACATTACTTACGGTTCTCTGATTATTATCTGACAGACATTCAATAAAAACAGCTATACCATGTGAAGCATAACCTTCAAATGTTATTTCAGCTAAATTAGCTCCTTCGCTATCAGCTTTTTTAATGGCACGTTCAACATTTTCCTTAGGCATGTTAACACTTTTGGAATTCTGTATCGCCAGCCTGAGCTTAGGATTAGCCTCAGCAATAGGGCCTCCTTCCTTCACTGCGATATGTATTTCCTTGACAATTCTTGAGAAAATTTTTGAACGCTTGGAGTCAATTGCTCCTTTTTTTCTTTTTATTGTTGACCATTTACTGTGACCTGACATAAAAAATAGTTTTAAATAAAATAAGAGAGTTTTTTAAAAATGTAAAAATACAAAATCTATGAATTTACAAAATCTCTTTTTGACAAAATCAACCAATTGTATAAAATAAATACCTTTGCATATATTTAAATTTGGATGATAGCAAGAAATGTATATATTGAAACTTATGGTTGTCAGATGAATGTGGCAGATAGTGAAATAGTATTATCAGTTTTATCAGAAAAGGAATTTATTATTACAGACAATCCACAGATCGCAGACTTAATTTTGATAAATACATGTTCAGTCAGGGAAAATGCAGAGCAAAGGGTAAGAGGTAGGTTACAGGTATTTAACCAGATAAAGAAAAAAAGACCCGGTTTGCTTATCGGAGTGATTGGATGCATGGCAGAAAGGTTAAAAGAACAATTGCTTGAAGAAGAAAAAATGGTAGATATTGTTATCGGACCCGATGCATACAGGGAATTGCCAATATTGGTTCAAATAGCGGAATCAGGTCATAAAGCAGTAAATGTATTGCTTTCACATGAAGAAACATACGCAGATATTAATCCTGTAAGATTAGGGACAAACAAAATATCAGCTTTTATTTCGATTATGCGTGGATGTGAAAATATGTGTACATATTGCATTGTTCCTTATACACGAGGCTCTGAACGTTCACGGAATCCAGAGACTATTATTAATGAAGCCACAATGCTTTTTTATGATGATTATAGGGAAATTATACTCATTGGACAGAATGTTGATTCATACAAATGGGTAAAAGAAAATGGAGATATTCTTTCTTTTGCAGACTTACTAATTATGGTTGCTGAAATTCATCCTGATCTGAGGATAAGATTTGCTACTTCACATCCTAAAGATTTGACTGATGATGTATTACTTGCGATGAAAAATCATGAAAATATTTGTAAAAGTATTCATCTCCCTGTTCAATCCGGTAGTGATAATATGCTTAACAAAATGAACAGGGGATATTCAAAAGAATGGTACTTGTCACGTATTGACGCAATAAACAGGATTATACCTGATTGTTCTCTTTCAACAGATATTATGGTTGGCTTTTGTGATGAAACCGAAGATGACCATTCAGATACCCTGAAATTGATGAAATCGGTTATTTTTGATTTTGCTTACATGTTTAAATACTCTGAGCGACCAAAAACCTATGCCGCAAGAAAATTTGAGGATAATATTCCGGAAGAAATAAAAGTAAAAAGATTAAATGAAGTTATTGAACTTCAGAACAGGTTGTCGAAAAAATCAAAATTAAGTGATATTGGTAAAACATACAGGGTTTTAGTTGAGGGAGTTTCAAAGAAAAACAGCAACGAATTGTTTGGAAGAAATTCACAGAATAAAGTAATTGTTTTTCCCGCAGAGAATTATAAAACAGGCGATTATGTCAATGTTGAGATTAAAAAATGCACATCTGCAACATTGATTGGAAAATGTGTCGGGTAATGCAGGCTAATTTATCATCTTTATGATAAATTCAATTACCATTATTTCTTTTTAGCGGCTCTTCTTGCTTTTTCCTCTTCGGACATAATTTTCCACCTTAATCCCAAAGAAACTGTTGCAAGAAGTTCTTTATGCCATGAACCAATATCATAAGATTTATATTCTATTGCAGGTCTGACAAATAAATAGAAACGTGGAGCTCCCAATTCGGCAATAAAACCTATATTCCCAAAAAGTCTTGATTTATCATTTTCTTCGTACTCAGCTTCATCTCCAACTGTAAAACCTCCGAATTGACCGCTAAAGCCGATATTTATCGGGCTAGTTTTTAATACTGTCCATTCATATATAAAATAAAATTTTTCGACATTACTGCTTTCTCCAATAATGAGTTTCCCGAGATTCTCAGGAGTGAGGTATAATTCATGAGTTATACCAATCCCAAAGCGATGTCGTTTAGATTGCAACATAAAATCCAAAGATGCAGGAATTACAGCTCCAGAATTAATTATATTAGTACTGACAACACCACCTGCACCAAAACTTCCGCTAAGTATGAAATAATCATAATGAAAAACAGTATCTGTTTCTGTAGTAGTAGTTTGGGAAAAATAAATATTGAAAGTCAATAGAACTGCAATTGAAGTTAAGATTATAGTCTTCATAGTTTTAATTTTAAAATTCAAACTTAAATATTTTTTTTTTAATTGACATTAATCTTTGTCAAATATATTGTATGTTTAATTTTTTTATAGAATGCTTCAATAGGTAATTTTTTATATGATATAATATTAATATCTAACATTTCTCACTTCGTTATTTCGTGACTGATGGTACTTTATCATCCCTTCATTAGTTTTTACCAATATGTTGTACCGTAGGCAGGAGACATGACTTTATTATTTTACCTGCTAATTTTGTATTCTCTCAAAAGGCAGGAAAAATAGAACGCAGATAACACAGATAATTATGATGAGCACAGATGAAGAAATCATATATAATCATAAAAATCAGCGTCATCAGCGTTCCATTGTATTTTAACAGTATGCATTTTGGTACACTTTTACCCTTGTCTTTTTAGAGAATCGCTGATTTTTATTTTCCAAGTGAGAAATATTAGAAAATAATATATAAGCATT
>JBDRPR010000259.1:0-25269 GCA_043826845.1 Bacteroidota bacterium | reverse complement strand
TCTTTCTTTTTAGATTATCAAAATTATTCGCTTAATTTGTAGTACTCCCCAGAAAATTATGCTGACCCAGCGAATTAATATTTATATCATTTTAATGGATTTTAAATTATTGTTTTTAGCATAGCGAAGAACGACAATTTCGAAATAAACAGATAAATAATTTGCCCGACAATTTGTACCTTTGCAATTCTCGGGATTTAGTATATCTTTCAATTAAAGTATACAATATTGTAAAAACAAGCATTTATGAAATTTTCGCGAAAAAAAAACCCTGTGCTTATATTAAGTTTATTGTACAGAATGTACAAATACTATCCTTTTAGCAATAAAAGAAAAATTAAAAGACTTTTGACAAGAGAATGGATATATAAACGTCTCGCTTTTGAAGAATCATTCAAAATGTATAATCCTGCCGAACATCCTTTTTATTTAAATGCCAGGGAGTTTATTCAACCTTTTATTTCCTCAGGAATGGAAATATTAGATATTGGTTGTAAACATGGACATATTTTAAATTTTATTGCAAAAAATGATGTAATTATTACAGGAATTGATCATGATGAAAATGCAATAAATATTGCGAAAAAAAAATATTCAATCCCAAATTTACATTTTATCCACAGAGATGCGATTGATCATTTTAACCAGTCAGAAAAAAAATATGATTTAATTATTCTTTCAAACTTTTTAGAACATCTTGATGACCCTGAAGAATTTCTAAGCAAATTGCATCCATTTTCAAAACTGATTTATATAGATTTACCTGACTTTGATGCGTCATATTTAAATGTTTTTCGTAAAAATTTCAACGCCTCATTAATTTACGAAGATAATGACCATATATTTGAATTTACAAGGGAAGAATTAATTAAAATTCTTCATGAAACTGGTTATGAAATAATAACTAGTTCATATAAATTTGGTTTTCAAAAGTATATTATCAAAAGCATTGAAAAATGAAGAGAATATTCCAGAAAATACTTGAATTATAAAAAATGATTTATTATAAATTTAGACAAGACCTTATTTAAAATTAGTAAAGAAACAGCAAATCGTTGACAGTAATATTTTTTTAAAGGAAATAAGGAGCCATTTGTATATAATAATAAAATAGATAAATAAAATGCTTTTTAACTCAATAAACTTTGCAATATTTTTACCTATTGTTTTCATCTTTTATTGGTTTGTGACAAAACGAAATCTGAAAATTCAAAATCTCTTTATATTACTTGCAAGTTACTTTTTTTATGGATGGTGGGATTGGAGATTTTTATTCCTTATTGTATTCAGCTCTTTTGTGGATTATATTGTTGGTTTAGGTTTATCAATAATAGATGACAAACTTAAAAGAAAATTACTCTTAATAGTTAGTATAACAGTCAATTTGGGATTTCTCGGGATTTTCAAATATTACAATTTTTTTGCTGAAAGCTTTGCTGATGCATTTACATTGTTTGGTAAACATATAGATCCAAAAAGACTAAATATTATTTTACCGGTAGGGATTAGTTTCTATACATTCCAAACCCTCAGTTATTCAATAGACGTTTATAAGCGAAAATTTAAGGCAACAAAAGATATAATTGCATTTTTTGCTTTTGTTAGTTTTTTCCCACAACTGGTAGCTGGGCCTATAGAAAGAGCCACTAATTTATTGCCTCAATTCTATAAAAAAAGAACTTTCGATTATGCAAAAGCTATTGATGGACTTCGACAAATACTCTGGGGTATGTTTAAAAAGATTGTAATTGCCGATAACTGTGCTGAATTTGCAAATACTATTTTCAATAATTCTGCTGACTATCCGGGAAGTACACTTGTTTTAGGGGCATTATTTTTTACTTTCCAAGTCTATTGTGACTTTTCAGGGTATTCGGATATTGCAATAGGTACAGCTCGACTATTTGGAATAGACTTATTAAGAAATTTCGCATTTCCTTATTTCTCACGGGACATAGCTGAATTCTGGAGACGCTGGCATATTTCCCTTTCATCATGGTTTCGAGACTACCTTTATATTCCATTAGGAGGAAGCAAAGGAGGGAAATGGATGAAAGTCAGAAATACATTTATCATTTTTTTAGTAAGCGGGTTTTGGCATGGAGCTAATTGGACATTTATTGTATGGGGTGCATTAAACGCTATTTACGTTTTACCGTTAGTGCTTTCAAATAGAAATAGGATCAACTTAGAAATAGTTGCGCAAGGAAGATTTTTCCCATCTTTAAAAGAGATTTTAAGTATATTTTTAACTTTTGGGTTAACTGTTTTCGCATGGATTTTCTTTAGAGCAGAAAATGTCGGACAAGCAATGAGTTACATTTCTGAAATATTTTCCTCAAGCATTTTTGAAATTCCATATTTTGAAAAAATAAATTCAGTAATAACATTAACAGTATTTATTGTACTATTTATAATCATTGAATGGATAGGAAGAAGAGAACAATATGCAATTGCTAAAATATTTATTGACAAACCCAGGCTTTATCGCTGGTGTTTTTATTATTTTATTATTTTCGTTATATTTATTTTTGCAGGTTCAGAAGAGCAATTTATATATTTTCAGTTTTAATGATGAGAAAATTTATAATTTACATATTACTGTTTTTATCACCATTAATATTTAGTTGTTACTTATTAGATATATTTATATCTAAACAACTTAAAAGAGCAAATTTACACGCACAAGGTGAATATCCGGTCTGGAATTCCATTATTGACGGAGAAGTAAACTCTGATATTGTAATTTATGGAAGCTCGACCGCATGGGTGCAATTTAATCCAACAATGATAGGAGATAGTTTAAATACCACTACATACAATTTAGGTATTGATGGACATAATTTTTGGCTACAATATCTTAGACATAAATTGTTGCTAAAACACAACAACAAACCAAAATTAATAATTCATTCAGTAGATAACGCTACATTACAAAAAAGGACTGAGTTATACAACCCAGATCAATTTTTACCTTATATGCTTTGGAATAATGATATTGAAAATGCAATAAAAAGCTATAAAGGTTACACTTTTTTGGACTTTAAAATACCATTAATTCGATACTTTGGGAAAACAGATGCCATAAAAACAGTCGTAAAAATGATGATTAATCAGAGAAGTAATGTGGTTGTAAGAGTAAGAGGTTATAACGAGCAGGATATACAATGGAATGATGATTTTGATGAGGCAAAGAAGACAATGAAATATTATAAAGCGATTATCGATACTCCTTCAATAATTTTATTTGATAAATATCTGAAGGAATGTGTTGACAATAAAATAAATGTAATTTTTGTATATCCTCCTGAATTCATCGAAGGACAAAATTTTATAATAAACAGAGATGAAATCATAAACCTATATAAATATTACAGTGAAAAGTATAATATTTTATTTATTGACTTTTCGAATGATTCAATTTCGTTTCAGAAACAATATTTTTATAACTCAATTCATCTGAACAAAAAAGGCTCTGAATTGTTCACAAATAAACTTATTGCCAGAATAAAAGGTATAAATTTAAATCAAAGTAACTATTATAATTAAATATTGAGTAATTGATCCATATAGAATTGTTTTAATAATTTTAATGAATTGATAAATAAGAACAATCGAATATTTAAGGAGAATAAAATAAAAGCGATAATAATTGAAGGCAAATCAAAATATACTCATTTTAACATATTGGAGTTTTAAGGATGCTCTAATTCAGACATATACGCTTCCTTATGTAAAAATTATCAGAAAAATTATATCGAAAAAATCGAGAATTATTTTATTTACCTACGAATCTTCTTATTTTAGGATGCCAAAAGAAGACTGGAAAAATGAAGTTCAGGAAAATGAAAAGATCGGTATTGAACTTAAAAAAGCACAATATAGAAATTTTGGATTTTTTGCGGTCTTTTTAAATATACTCACATTTGTTCGGCTGTGGTTTCTGATAATATTTAACAGAATAAAAGTAATTCATGCTTTTTGTACTCCGGCAGGTGCAATTGCATGGTTTTTAAAAATCACAACAGGTGTGAAACTGATTATTGACAGCTATGAACCTCATGCAGAAAACATGGTTGAAAATGGAGAGTGGGATCAAAAATCAATCGCTTTCAGAATTCTGTTTAAGCTTGAAAAAAAACAATCACGCGCATCTATGGCTGTTATTGCGACTACTACAGGAATGCGTGATTATGCTAAAGAAAAATATGATGTATCATTTAAAAATTTTTATATAAAACCATCCTGTGTTGATTTAGAATTGTTTGATCCTGAAAAATTCAATAAATCTGAAGAAAGAAAAAAATGGGAAATAAACGATGATGCTATTTTAGGAATTTATATCGGCAAATTTGGTGGAATATATCTTGAAGATGAATTTTTCGAGCTAGTTAATGCTTCTCAGGAATATTGGAAAGATAAAAGTTATATTTTTATTTGCACAGATCGTGATTTAAATTGGATTAATGAAAAGATTGAAAAGTTTAACCTGAATGGGGAAAAAATAAAAGCAATTTCTTATGTTCCTCATCATACAGTTCCGGCCTTGTTATCTATGGCTGACTATGGAATTAATCCGGTTAAACCAGTACAAACAAAGAGATATTGCACATCAATTAAAGATGGAGAATACTGGGCAATGGGTCTCCCTGTAATTATTACTCCAAATATATCGGATGATAGTCAGATAATAAAAGAAAATAAAATTGGCTCTGTAATAAACGAGTTTACTGAAAAAGGCTATATGAGTTCAATAATAGATATAGATCAGATTCTGAATTCGAAAAATGATAATCTTAAATCCAAAATCAGACAATTTGCAAAAAATCTTCGTAGTTTTGAAAATGCAAGAATTATTTATAATGATTTGTATAATAAAACAATAATCAAGTGAAGATAAATAGTCAAAACATACCTGTTTATATTGACAAAAAGAATTTTACAATTGAAAATAATTTACTTTATGGAAAGTAACCATAATAAATAGATCTATTTAGTAATTTCGAGAAAAAAGTAAAATGATAAATACGAAAATCAGTTTAGTAACAGGAGGCGCAGGTTTTATCGGATCTCATGTTGTTTCCGAATTAATTTCCATAGGACACAAAGTAGTTGTCTTAGACGATTTAAGCGGGGGAAATATAGAAAATGTTCATAAAAAGGCAACTTTCATTAAAGGATGTATTACCGATAACAAATTAATAGATCAGCTTTTTATTAAATACAAATTTGATTATGTTTATCATTTGGCTGCATATGCAGCAGAAGGCTTAAGTCACTTTATTAAAAGATTTAATTATACAAACAATCTTATTGGCAGCGTGAATTTAATTAATGCTTCAGTAAATAATCAGGTCAAATGCTTTGTGTTTACCTCATCAATTGCTGTATATGGAGCTGGTCAGTTGCCAATGAAAGAAGATCTAATTCCTCAACCTGAAGACCCATACGGAATAGCAAAATATGCTGTTGAACAGGAACTGGAAGTCTGTCATAAAATGTTCGGAATGAATTATATAATTTTCCGTCCTCACAATGTTTATGGAGAACATCAGAATATTGGCGATCGTTACAGGAATGTTGTTGGCATCTTTTTAAACCAACTGATGATGGGAAAACCTCTTTCGGTCTTTGGCGATGGAATGCAAACACGTGCATTTAGTTATATCAGCGATGTTGCCCCTTATATCGCAAAATCAGTGGATATACCAGACGCAATAAATCAGGTGTTTAATATTGGGGCTGACACAAAATATACTGTTCTTGAAATTGCAAAAGAAGTTATGAAAGCAATGAATATAAAAATTGAAATAAAACATCTGACACCAAGGAACGAAGTTAAACATGCTTTTGCAGATCATTCAAAAGCAAAAAAAATATTTGGTATAAAAGAAACTACAACCTTACATGAAGGAATATCAAAAATGGCTGAATGGGCAAAAAAAGCAGGCATACGAAAAACAAGTAAATTTAAAAATATTGAAATTAATAAAAATTTTCCCTCATTTTGGCTTGAAGATTAATCGGGATTTCCAATTAAAAATAAATTTTGAACAACGATGTATTATATACGATGCGGGTATTAGTAGCAGAATATCTGCAGGCAAAAAATATCTCATTTCTATATTTCTAAATTGTATTGAAGTTCCTCCACATAACATAACATATAAAACAATAAAATATAATAATATTATTGTAATAGCCATATTATTGTATGTTTTGCTTTTAAAAATCAAGATACACCCTATTAACCCCAATATTACTAAAAATGATCTGTAATAGAATAGTAATGAGGCGGCTTTTCTTATTAAACTCGTGTTGTCATATAGAGTTGTTTTAAATAATGCTTTTTTTAAATTTTGTAAAGGCACCAACAAATAAAATTGCACAGGATTATTCTTTATCTGATTATTTCTAAGTTCAGTGAATAATTCATTTATTCTTTTGTCACAATTTTCACCATTAACTCGTTCTTTCCAATAACCAGGATAACGACTAAAACCACTTCCACAGTTCTGAGAAAGATAAATAGCTTCTACTAATTTTAACGAGTCGTCTTTTGACATATTCACACCATCCGGAAAACTAACTTTTTCATTTCTAATTATTTGACCAAATTGTGGTTGCCATTCTGATTTGACTGAATAAATATATTGTATATAACTTATTACATCTTCTCTCCACATCACATTATTTCTAATATCTTGAGTTAAAATTATCTTATTATGGTTAATATAATTTCGAAGAGGCCAGGTGCCATAAACAACTGAAATTATAATAATAAACTGTAATGTTTTTTTACTAAGTATTTTGAAATTTTGTCTGTTTTTATAAAGAATATAAAATATCATTATGGGTATGATGATCGCAATTTGCGGACGAAATAATATTCCCAAACTTATTAATATTCCAGATTTGATTAAATAATATTTTCTCTTTTCATCTAAAAAATAAAATAAAGAAGCCAGCATAAAAAATATACTCATAGATTCCGAATAAACAACCGGATTCCATACAATTATGAAGGGGTAAGTGGCGTATAAAAAAGCTAATATTAAAGCAATTTTTTTATCAGAAAAGATTAATAAGCCTATTTTGTAAATAATCCATATAGCCCAAACATCAAAAAAAATCTGCACCCAACCAATAATTGGAAATGCTGTTTCCCAGTTTTGTCCGGTTATTAAAAAAAAAATGCCTATAAAAAAAGAATATCCTGGCATTCTGACAAAATAACAATACTCACATAAAGGTTGAATTGTATAAGTCCCGGTTTTTATAAGGTTTTCAATACATTCTGCCCACGAAGACGTATCGCCATCTACATAAATATTCTCTCGCCCAAAATAAGATTGAGCAATAAATAATGTGAAAAATACTCTTATCACTAATCCAATAAACAGAAAAATAAAAATTGTTTTATGTTCCTTATTTATTTTCATTTATTTATTATTTTATTATAGGCTCGGGTAATGGAATAATAAATTTAACGCCTTGATTTTTAAAAATCTCTAATTTTTTTAATATTTCTTCTGCAAAATTCCATGCAAAAATAATTATATAGTCAGGCTTATTTTCAGCCATATATGAACTTGATACAACAGGAATATTTGCACCAGGTGATAAAGTATTTTGTTTTAAAATATTATCATCAACAATATAATCAATTTGGTCTCGTGTAAATCCACAAAAATTTATTATAGTGTTTCCTTTAGCTGGAGCACCATACCCGCAAATCCTTTTTCCTTCTTTCTTTAAATTATATACAAATTCATTTAATGTTTTTTTAACACAATACACTTTTTCAGCAAAATCATTATATAATTTTTGTTCTCCTAGTCCTTTTTCACTTTCATTTCGCAACATATCTTTAACAGCTTGACTAATTGGATATATCCCATCATGTTTTTGTGCGAAAACTCTTAATGAACCGCCATGTGATGAAACAAACTCAACATCAAAAACATCTAATTTATATTTATTTAATAAAAATCTCAATGATGTTAAAGCAATATATGCCTGATGTTCATGATATATCATATCAAAAAGCATTTTATCAAGCATAGTTAAAAGATAGGGAAATTCTATTACAAACATTCCATTATCATTTAGTAGCTTAAATACATTTTTGCAAACAGATTGGCTATCATCAATGTGTGCAAAAACATTATTGGCAGTTATTATATCAGCTTTTCCGTGGGTATTAATGATTATATTCACACTTTCTTCATCAAAATACCTGTTTATTGTCGGAATTCCATTATTATTAGCTTCATTTGTCAGATTTGTAGCAGGATCAACTCCAATCGCTTTTGCCCCATTTTGCATGAAATAATTTAATAATAATCCGTCATTACTACCAATATCAACAGCTAATAAATTTGTTTTTTTCAATGATTTTTTTAATACTGATACGGCATAATCGAAAAAGTGTTTTTTGAATGTTGCTGTTGTAGAACTCACGTATAAATAATGTGCAAACATTAATTCAGCTGGAACAACATGAGATAATTGAACTAAGTTACATTTATTGCATCTGCAAATACTTAAAGGACACTCAAACTCATTATATTCCTTCCCGTCGTTAGGAATAAAAGAATTTGCCAAAGCCATTGAACCTAAATTTAAAAACAAATCAGGCAATTCTGTATCGCAATAGCGACAATATTTTTTAATATATTTATCCATCAAATTATTTCTTTTTTAATTCAGGATTAATATATCCTTCAATTACCTGAAAAGCTATTGTGTCATTTTCATATTTCCCATCAAGTCTTTTTTTTGTGGATAATGCGATAAAAACAGAATCTTTTAAAAAAAGTTGAGCATGGGCAATTAACGGAGGTGTGTCAATTAAATCACCTGGTTTAACAATTTGTACTAGTTTTTTTTCAGGATAATTAATATTACAACAATGTGTTTCTAGCTCACCGCTTATAAGATAAATATATTGATAAATGTTTTTGTGATAATGATTTGCTCTAACAGTACCTTTTTTTGAAGTAATATAAGCAATATGCTCTATTTCTCCTTCAAAAACATTAGTAATTTCACCTCTTTCATCAATAAATGAAGTATCAATATGCTTTACAGTTTCCATTTTATTTGTTTTTATTATGTAAATTATATGTTTCTTTATACCACTCAATAGTTCTGGAAACACCGGATTTTAAATCATATTTTGGAAGAAAATCAATTACAGATTGAATTTTTGAAATATCAGGGCAACGTCTTTTTGGATCACTCTGAGCATATACAGCATGTGGAGGAGAAATATGATTTATTGTTAGTTTATTATCAAATATACCTTGCATCACATCAGTAAGCCCGTTAATTGAAATTTCCTGTGATGGATTCCCGATATTGAAAGCTTCTCCTTTTACAAAAGAAAAAAGCAATTTAATTGTTGCTTCTATAGCATCTGATATATAGCAATATGCTCTTGTATTATTTCCGTCGCCATGCACAGTGAGAGGAAGGTTTTCAAGCGCCATTTCGATAAAATTTGGAAGCACCCTGTAATCATTCAATCTGATACCCGGACCATAAACATTAAAATATCTTACAATTTTTATTGGAATATCATAAACCCTATAAAAATTTAAACATAACACTTCAGCAAATCTTTTTGATTCGTCATAACAAGCACGTGGACCAATTATTGAAACATTGCCATTATAAGTTTCTGGTGTAGGAATATGATCATTATCAGGGTCTCCATAAACCTCACTTGAACTCGTAAAAATAAAACCTTCCACATTTTTTTCTCTTGCCAATTCAAGCAAATTTCTTGTACCGATAGTTCCTACATCCATTGTTTCAACAGGAAATTTTGTGTAATAAAGAGGTGAAGCTATTCCTGCAGCATGAATAATATAATCTATTTTTTTGTCCGTCGAAAAAGGCTTTATTACATTATGTTTAATAAAAATTAAATTTTCATCACTAATAATTTCCTCTTCATACCCTGTTGCAAAATTATCTAAAAAGATAGCTTTAGCAGGCTTTTTTAATATGCTGTCATTCAGGTACTTAAGCAAATACATTAAATACTTCCCAAGAAAACCACTAGCACCTGTAATTAAAAATGTTTTACCCTCAAAATTTTTTGTAAATGAGCCTAACGACATAGAAATATTCTCCATGTCTGAATTTATTATTTGAGAGCTTGTAATATTTTCCATTTTTTTATTTACAAAGGTAAATTTATTTTATTAGTAAAAAATTTTTTTATTGTTTGAATAATATAGTAAATCTCATCATCATACATCTCAGGATGAATAGGTAATGAAATAATTTCATCTGCTAATTTTTCAGAAACAGGAAAATCATTTTTTTTATGGTTTAACTCACTATATGCTTTTTGAAGGTGAATAGGAACAGGATAATGAATTATTGAAGGAATATTATATTTTAAAAGGAATTCCTTCAATTCATCTCTTTTTTTTGTACGTATACAATAGATATGAAAAACCGAAAAATTATTTTCTAAAATCACAGGTAAAATAATATCACCAACATTTTGTAATTCCTGTGAATATTTTGCGGCAATTTTATTTCTAATTAAATTACATTCATTGAGATATTTTAATTTTACAGAAAGTACTGCAGCTTGAATTGTATCTAATCTTGCATTTTTTCCTTTAATTTCGTGAAAATATTTTTGGATGGAACCATAATTTCTTAATAATAATAACTTTTCATATAACTCTTTATTGTTTGTTGTAATCATGCCGGCATCTCCAAATGCACCAAGATTTTTACCGGGATAAAAGCTAAAACATCCTAAATCGCCAATACTTCCAGCCTTTATTCCATTTTGTTCTGCTCCATGAGATTGGCAAACATCTTCAATAATATATAAATTATATTTTTTTGCGATTCGTAAAATATTTTCCATATTTACCATCTGACCAAACAAATGAACAGGAATAAGAGCTTTTGTATTAGATGTAATAGATTTTTCAAGTTGCTCAACATCCATTAATTGAGTTGCTTCATCAACATCGACAAATTTCACACTGGCACCACATTCTGAAATAGAATAAGCAGTAGAAATAAATGTGTTAGGAACAGTAATAACTTCATCTCCATTTTTTAAATTTAATGCACTAATTGATAGTAATAAGGCAGATGTACCAGAATCAACGCCTACAGCATATTTGCATCCTATAAAATCTTTAAAAGAATCTTCAAATTGTTCTACTTCTTCTCCTAAAATAAAATTCCCTTTATTTAAAACTAATTCAATAGCATTCATTATTTCACTTTGATAATGATTATACTGACGAACTATATCAACAAATTTAATATCCATTTAATTTATTATTTTTTTTGAATATAAAACATTATTGCATCTGAAAAAGTATAAAAAGCAGATTTAAATGAAGCTGCAGTTTTTTTGCCATATTTCCGTTCCTGCATTTCGACAGGAAATTCATAAAAACTATAATTTAGCCATTTAGCCTTAATAAGTACTTCTGCTAACATAAAAATTCTTTCATTTTTTATGGATATATTTTTAAAAATTTCCTTTTTATAAAGATGAATCCAATTATAATCCTTTAATGGTAATCGAAATAATGCTGAAATAATCAGATGATAAGCCCATGAATTAAATTTCATCCTTGTAGAATAACCTTTTCGCAAAATCCTGTAACTCACAAGTATATCTGCCTTACCAATATTTGATAAAAATAAATTCAATAAATTATTATTTAACGGGTTGTCAACAGGAGCAAACATAATATAATCACCTTTTGAAAGCATTATTCCTTTTTTAATAGCACTTCCAAATCCTCCGTTAGGCTTAGAGAGAAAAATTATATTATTATTAGTTGAAAAATTTTCGATAATTATTTTTTTGGTATTATCTACGCTTCCATCATCAATAACAATAATTTCGAAACTATATTTTGAATTCTCTAAAACAATAAGATTTTCTAATAAAGCTGTTTTGATGCTTTTTTCTTCATTATAGGCAGGTATGATAAGCGATAATGTTATCTCAGACATTTTTTTTATTAATAATTTTACCTGGATTACCAACAACAACAGAATCTTCAGGGATGTCTTTTAAAACAACCGCTCCAGCACCTATTATAGAATTTTTACCAATTTTAACGGGTAAAATTGTAGCATTTGAACCAATTACTACATTGTTTGCTATTTCAGTTTTTTTCCAAAGATGCTCAGGATAATTGACTTTATAATTTTTAAAATCATCATTAATGAACATTACACCATGTGCTATAAAACAATCTTTCCCAATTTTTACATTTGAACATACAAAACAATGTGAACTTATGCGGGTTCTATCACCTATTATGGCGTTTTTTTGAATTTCAACAAAAGATCCTATCATACAATCATTACCTATCTTGCACCCATACAAATTAACATAATTGCAAACTTTTGTGTTTTCACCAATTTTTACATTTTCCTGAATTGAAATAAAATCACCAAGAATAGTGCTTTCAGGTATAATTGATAATATTTTATTTGCAGATTCTGACATTTTAATATAAATATATTTTTAACAGCAAAAATACAATATTTATTTTAACCTAAATTTCAAAATGAGAAGTGTAATTCTATTATTGAATATCTTTAGATGACATAAGAAAAAAAAAAAACTAAATTGTTTATTATACTTTAAAAAATCCGTTAATCTGATTATGCGCCTTATTGAAAAGGAGATGACATAAAAGTTGGGGGAGAAAGTATTTTTTTCTTTTTAATAAATCAGACAATTTTACATTTGTACCTGATAAAAATCAACAAGTTGTATTCTTGTCATTCTAAACTTTTGCGGATTATTTCAACTAATTCCCTATTTTTGTCTTTACCGTCGCTGATCTCTTTTCTTGTTATTTGTTATTATAAGACAAACGCAAGGCACTGACAGACAGCAGAACACATTAAAAATAAGTCTGTTGATGGAATAATCAAAAATGCTTATTCGTTATGAGCGTTGTCATTTGCTTAGATATTCTCATCATTAAATTTTAAAATATTATCAAAGAAAACTTATTATTAATTTATTCAATTAGTTTGTATAATTTTGAAATGAAAAAATTCATGAGCACCGAAGGAATAAATAGAAAAGTTACAGACTAGTCATAGCATATTAATGCAGAACCAATATATAAATATATTTGATTTTATCCTTTCTCCTGTATATATTTTAATTATTTTATTAATTGCAAGAAATATTAAAAGAAAAAACATTGAAAAACATCCTGAGTATAAATATTACATTCCCGGATTATTTGTAAAAATATTTGGAGGTCTGGCAGTAGTACTTATATATTTATTCTATTATGATGGCGGGGATACAGTTGCATATTACGACACTGCATCAGGTTTAGCAAAATTATCAACAATTAAATTCCGGACATTCCTCTCGATAATGACGGGACATTTGTCTTATGAAAATTATTGGATATATTATACTAATGTACACGAGGCTCATTATTTTAGTGACCCTCAAAGCTTTGTTGTGGTTCGAATTTCTGCGATTTTCGCATTAGTATGTTTTAACAGCTTTTTTTGTACTACAATTTTAGTAGCTACATTTACCTATTTTGGTATCTGGAAATTGTACCGCCTTATAACTGAATTGTATCCTGCTAATATATCAAGAATCTCGCTGGCAGTATTGTTCGTCCCATCTGTTTTCTTTTGGGGGAGTGGCATTTTAAAGGACTCATATACTCTTTCTATGTCGTGTCTTTTTGTGGCATCCGGCTACTGTTTATTTATTTTTAAAAGAAATATTTTAAGAAATATTATTGGGCTTGTATTTTCTTCATTTATTTTAATAAGTATCAAACCTTATATATTTAATGCAGCTTTTCTGGGATTGATAATAATGGTAATGCATTCAAGACTTCTGGCTACAAAAAATTTATCTGTAAAATATATTGTTTTCCCTATAGGTTCTGTTATAATGATATCTGCGGGAATCTGGATTATGTTTTCACTTGCAGGATTGTCAAATCAAGCATACGGATCACTGGATAAAGTTGTAGAAAAAGCAATCCTCACGCAATATGATTTAAAACAGGAATATTATGGTGGAAATCGCTTCGATATTGGATATATTGATCCGACTTTTTGGGGAATGGTTGGAAAAGCTCCTGATGCTATTGCTGCCGGATTGTTCAGACCGTATATATGGGAAACACGAAATCCTGTAATGTTTATATCCGGATTAGAAAATCTAGGAATATTATTTCTTGCTGTTTATAGTGGATTTTTATGTATTGTGGTAATATTTAAAGGAGGAAGAAAACTCATTACAAAAGCCCTTTTTGGGGATTCATTTATCTTGTTTTCTTTGATTTTTTCATTAATTTTTGCATTTTCAGTCGGATTAACTACTGCAAATTTCGGGGCCCTTGTCAGATACAGAATTCCACTAACTCCGTTTTTCGTAAGCGCATTATTTATAATTACATATCGTTTAAACAGGGAAATAACAGAACATGATGAAAGAACTAAATTTGTCTCTGGTACACTAAAATAATATTAAAATGCTGAATATTCAAATAAAATATTTACTCGAAGATGTTATTTTTTTAAATAAAGAAATTACCTGGCAAATAGAGCTTAATGACAGCATTAACCTTCTCTTTAATAACAAAACGGAGCACTATTCAGAACCGGTTTTCGATTTTAATAAACCGGAATTAAGCACAGAAGAGTTAGAAAAATTATATCAATTATCAGAATTATTATTGTTGAAGAAATATAATGTTCATGAGATCCCTGTCGATTTATATAAATCATCACCTTTTTTAAAAATCATTCATTTTTTAGTTAACGAATTTTATATAATAGATAAAAATATTAGAGATATACATAATCGAATTTCAAGTAAAAATATAAATCCTGCTTTTGAAAAAATTCTTTCTGTCCCTATAGTGGATGTTTTGATCGACTTATTCTTACTTAAAATCAATAATACTTGTATAAGGCAAAAAGAAATTGTTTTTACCAGCGATTTTGATATGATAAATCTCTGGACAAAGCTGGGTTTTTCCAGATCTGTTAAAAGACTATTAAAATTCAACAATTTTTCATCTGAATTCAGATCTTTTATATACAGTAAAAACAAATTAAAATTCAACTATATTTTGAATGATAAAATGTTCTATTTATCAGAACATAAAGATTTTAAAATATCCAATATTGCTTTTTGGATCGTTTATAGAAACAACAATACGCATGATTTCAAAAACTGCTTTAAGTCAAGAAGTTTTACTGATTTTTTAAAACACCTAAATAACAAGGTTATTTATGGTCTGCATTTAGCATACGGAACATCAAATGAAAAAGAAAAAATAAATTTACAACTTAATAAGTTTAAAGATATTTTTAGTAAAACTCCTGATGCGAATCGATATCATTATTTGAAATTTAATCTGCCCGAAGATTTAAAACTTCTTGAAAACGAGAAAATAAAAACTGATTTTTCATATTGCTTTCATGACTCATTATTATTCAGAGGAGGAAGAACGGTTCCGGTAAAATTCTGGTCTTTTATTGAAAACAGAACTATTGATGTGGTCTCATATCCAATATTATTTATGGATGTGACTTTTTCCACATACATAAAGTCTGATTTAAATGAAGCAAAAATACTTTCCGGAAAGAAGATTGAATTGTTCCAAAAATACGGAAATACATGTGTCCTATTATGGCATAATAATAATATGTATAAGTTATATGAAAAGAATAATTATCATCCTGAATTATTTAATTTTATAAAAAACAAATTGTTAAAATGAAAAAAATTATTTCGTACAATCTAAATGGAATCAGAGCCGCTTTTAATAAAAATTTTTACGGATGGTTAAAAACTGAATATCCGGACATTATTTGTGTTCAGGAAACAAAAGCTCAGGCAGATCAGATAAATTCTGCAATATTTGAGAATATGGGTTATAATCAGAATTGGCATTATGCTGAAAAAAAAGGTTATAGTGGTGTGGGAATTCTGTCAAAGCAAAAACCTGATTATGTAAAAATTGGTATGGATAATAGCAAATATGATTGCGAAGGAAGAGTAATTCAAGCAGATTTTGGCGATCTTACAATGGTTTGTGTTTATATCCCTTCAGGTACTATGGGAGAAGAGAGGCAAAATTATAAAATGCAATTTCTTGCTGATTTCCAGGTCTATATTAATCAGTTAAAACAAAGACGGCCAAATCTGATTGTTTTAGGAGATTTTAATATCTGTCACAAAGAAATAGACATCAATCATCCCGAAAGACATAATCAATCATCAGGATTTCTACCTGAAGAACGGGAATGGATTGGAAAGTTTATTGAAAACGGTTTTATTGATAGTTTCCGTAAATTTAATTCATCTCCAAATCAATATTCATGGTGGAGTTATCGTGCAAATTCCAGGGTGAAAAATCTGGGCTGGAGATTAGATTATATCATGGTAAGCGAAATATTGAACAATAAAATACTGGATGCAAAAATATTATCTGATGTCTATCATTCTGATCATTGCCCGGTAAGTGTTGACATCGACGAATAATTGTTAATATAAAAGTCTAAAAATGCCTGATAATTTCAATTTCTCCTGAAACACCCAGTTTAATTATTTCAGAAGGTTTTTTTTGAGAGTGATCATTTTGTCCATAAGCCACAACATAATCAACTGATTTCAATATTTCAGAAGGTATTTGTGAAAAATTTGAAGGAGGATTATCCCCTGAATAATTGGCAGATGTAGAAACAACAGGTTTCCTGAATTTGCTGATTAACTCAAAGCAAAAACCTGAACTCACAACACGAATACCGATTGTACCGTCTTTTGCAATTAAATTTTCAGGAAGATTTTTTGCGCCTGGATAAACAATTGTCAATGGGTTTGTTGAAACTTCAATCAGATCATAGGCAATATCAGGAACAATGTCAACATAGCGATCAAGCATATTGGTATTATTTATTAAAATTACCATGCTTTTTGAATAATCACTTTTTTTTATTTTATGAATTTTTTCAATCGCGGTTTCATTTGTCGGATCACATCCGATACCCCATATTGTATCAGTTGGATAGAGAATGATTCCCCCGTTTGATAATACCTCAATTGCCTGAATTATGTCTTTATGCATTTTTTATATAATTGAATTATATTTGCAGCAACTGCATCGTCTTTAAACTTTTCCACATAAATATACCCATTAGTTATCATTTTATTCCTCAACTGATTATCAGACAAAATCAAATTTATCGAATTTCCAATTTCTTCCGGTTTTTCGGGATTAATATAAATTGATGATGGACCACCTGATTCACTAAAACAACTGTTTTGTGAAGTAATTACAGGAGTTCCGGAATGCAATGCTTCAATAATTGGAATTCCAAAACCCTCAAATATAGATGGGTATATAAAAATATCAGCCATTTGATAAAAAGAAGGTAGGTCATTATTGTCAATATAATTATGAAAAACAACTTGATCGGTCATTTTATTGATTGAGATAAACTGTTTTATTTCATTCAGATATTCAGTAGCTTTTCCTACAACAACAAGAGGGTAATCTATATTGCATTGATGAATACCTTTGAGAACAGCCAGTAAATTTTTTCGCTTTTCAATTGTGCCCACATATAAAAGATATCTGGAAGGCAGGTTGTACTTGCTTCTTATTTGATTTTTCTGAAGCTCGGATGCTTTATCATAAAAAGCAGAATTGCAATTTTGATAGATGACGTCAATTCTATCTTCCGCAATTTTTAAAAAATTTATCAGATCGCTTTTTGTCTGATTACTGATAGCAATAATTTTATCTGCACCTTCACAACCAAATTTTACTTTTTTGAAATACACTTTCCTGTCAAACGATTTGTAAAGATCAGGATACCTGATAAATATTAAATCATGTATGGTTATTATTGATGCGATTTTATTTCTGTCAATTCCTTTGGGTATTTCATTGCTTAATCCGTGATAAATATCAATCTGGTTTCTGTTGATTTGTTTTGACACTGCAAAACTTCTCCAGAAGGATTTAAAAATTCTACCGGTAAAATCATCAGGAGTAATAACTTTCAGATCAGGTTGTGTAGAGAACTTTTTATTATTTAAAACAGAGGGTGTATATAAATAATATTGATTTTCAGGAAAATATTTTGCTAATGAAAGTACCAGATTGCGACTATAGTTTCCCAATCCGCTGGAATTATAAAACGCGCGTTTTGCATCAAAACCGATTTTCATCATAGAAATATTAAACTGCTACGTTAAATTCACGTAAAGCATCATTTAACGAAGTTTTTTTATTGGTTGATTCTTTTCTTTTTCCAATAATTAATGCGCAGGAAACCTGAAAATCACCTGCCGGAAATTTTTTAGTATAACTTCCAGGAATAACCACAGATTTCGAAGGAACAACGCCTTGGAATTCTTTTGGAGAGGAGCCCGAAACATCAATAATCTTCGTCGATTGTGTTATTACGACATTGGCTCCAAGAACAGCTTCCTTTTCTATTTTTACACCTTCAACAATTATACAACGGGAACCTATGAAACAATTGTCTTCAATTATTACAGGAAATATCTGAACAGGTTCCAGTACTCCTCCTATACCGACTCCGCCACTCAGGTGTACATGCTTACCAATCTGAGCACATGAACCAACTGTAGCCCACGTATCAACCATAGTTCCTTCATCAACATATGCTCCAATATTTATATATGATGGCATCATAATAACTCCCGGTGAAATATAGGCACCATATCTTGCAACTGCATGTGGAACAACTCTTATTCCCAGTTTGTCATAATCTTTTTTAAGAGGTATTTTATCGAAAAATTCCATTGGACCGGCAACAGATTTTTTCAATTCAGAAATCGGGAAGTAAAGAATCACTGCTTTTTTAATCCATTCGTTAAACTTCCATCCTGATTTACCTGGTTCTGTAACACGAAGAGTTCCTTTATCCAATGCTTCAATAACAGAAAAAACAGAATTTTTATATTCGTCATTTTTTAAAAGATCCCTGTTAAGCCAGGCTTTTTCGATGTTCAATTTTATTTTTTCCATCAAATTAATAAATTTTCTGAGAGTATCGAAATAAAAACAAGCCGAAAAAGTAATCAGAACAAACCATGAATTTCTGCATCAATTTTATTGATAACATCTCTCAGATCTTCCGGGTTGCTGCGAAAATCACAATTGTCAACATCAATAATTAAAACATTTGCATTCTGGTAACTGTCAATCCATGCCTCATATCTTTCGTTGAGACGTTTGAGATAATCAAGTCTTATGGCATTTTCATATTTCCTGCCTCTTTGCTGTATTTGTTCAACTAATTTTGGAACAGATGCTCTGAGATAAATAGTAAGATCAGGTGGTTGTACCAACAAACTCATCATATTAAACAAAGATGAATAGTTATCAAAATCACGGGTTGACATTAATCCCATTGAATGCAGATTGGGTGCAAAAATATGAGCATCCTCGTATATTGTTCTGTCCTGAATAACAGTTTTCCCTTTTTTTCTTATTTCCAGAATCTGGTTAAAACGACTATTGAGAAAAAAAATCTGAAGATTAAACGACCATCGTTGCATATCTTCATAAAAATCATTAAGATACGGATTGTCGTCAACGTCCTCATAATGAGGCTCCCACTTATAGTGTTTTGATAACAGCTTGGTCAGGGTGGTTTTGCCTGCACCTATATTTCCTGCGATTGCAACGTGATTAATCATAATAAAAATCCTTTTAAAAATGGACAACTAAAATATAAAATCAAAATGGGAAAATGTATTATAAATCAATCAATTTGTAAAATATTACTAACAGTATATTAAAAAAAATATAATTGTCTAATCTGTTAATTGATACAAATATATTTTTATGTTTTCAGGTTTTTGGATATAAATTCTGTTTTGTTCGATCCGGGCATTGATTACACCCATAGTATCGGGAAGCAGTATTGCTGTGGTTGCCAGTTTGTCACTGTTGTAACTGAAAAGTGAGTTATTTTCATGAAAAACAATATTTTTTTCATTTATCTGAAACGATCGTAGATTGGGGAGTTTAATGATCTTGTAAAAACTTCCGAAACGGTCAAAAACCACGATGCCTGTCTTTGGGAAATTGAGAAAAAGATAATCGTTTTTTTCAATCAGAAAATTTGGAGCTTCATTTTGGTTGATCAATGCATTAACGTCAAAACTCACGAGCATTTTTTCAAGCGCTCTGTTAAAATAACTAAGATTCGTATTTTGAAGATCATAAACCCAAAATCCACCCTGATTTGAAGAGCAGGCAATACCCGGTTGTCTGATTTCAAGATCGTCTAAATTTATCGGATCTGAAATTTCTGATAGATTTTTATTAAGTAAGAGTATCTGACCAAATTCCTTATAAAACAGCAATATACGAAAAGGATCAGTTACATCAGCATAATGGATTTCACCAAGAAAAGAATTGCTGTAAGTAGCCACTTCGTTCCCGTTTTTATCGTACTTGGTGATTGATCCGATGCCAACCGAATACATATTTTCAAGATTGTCAGTCAGCATTAAATTGCATTTGACAGGAATCTTTTTCACGAGTTTAAAATCACCCTGATTTAAGGTTATAGTTAAGAATAATATTAAAATTAACTTCCACATGGGTAAAAAATACAGATTGATTTGTTATGCATTAATGTCAATTAACTGCTAAAGTCTGAATTTATTATATAATAAGTCATTTAAATACATTTTACTATTGCATAATATTAATTGATCTAAAAATAATCAATCATAATGTTTTTGCCTGATTCAATTTTTACGATTGCAGATAAAATATTGTTTGCCAGCCTGCTGGCGCCAATACGGAAAAACTCAGGACTAAGCCACTCATCTCCAAGATTATGTTTTACAATAGCATAATAATACATTGCATCTTCAGGAGTTACTATGCCGCCGGCAGGTTTTATTCCTACCTTAATTTTTGTTTTATCATAAAAATCTTTAATAGCTTCTGTCATAACAAAAACAGCTTCGGGCGTTGCAGGTGGCTCAAGTTTTCCGGTAGAAGTTTTAATAAAATCGGCACCTGCTTCCATTGAAATTATTGAGGCTGTTCTGATCTGGTCCAATGAATCTAATGCACCGGTTTCCAGAATGACCTTTACATGAGTTTTACCAATCGCTTCTTTAATAACCCCGATTTCAGTAAATACTTCTTTATATTTCTTTTCCAGAAATTTACCAACCGAAATTACAATATCAATTTCATCTGCACCTTTATCAATTGCCATCCGACATTCCACGACTTTAATTGCCAGAAATGTTTGTGAGGATGGAAAACCTGCAGAAACAGAGGCGATTTTAACGTCTTCTACATCAAGATTATGACGAACGATTTCAACCAAAGAAGGATACACACAAATAGCAGCAACATCAGGCATATTTGGAAATTTTGTTCTAAAACCATTAACTTTTTCGCAAAACTCAACACCCCTGTCTTCTCCATCGGTTGTATTTAGCGTTGTTAAATCAATAAGACCGAATACTTTTCTGAGATTTTCAGTAGTAATTAATCTTTTGCTTTCTTCCCTTATTTTTAACAATTCCTGTTCAACATGTCGGGGGTCAATTTTCTTTTTATAAACTTCCAAAATCTTTTCCATTATTGCAATTTTTATATAACAAAGATAAATTTATTTTTATTATCGATTGGAAAATTGTTAATGATTATCTCTGATGTTGTTTCAGAGATTTTTATGACATTCCTGCGAGACAAGGAATCCGATAATTAATAATATACAGATCCCTGATCTCCTCCGCCGGTCAACGGATATGTCAGAAATGTATTACTTTACTATTATTTTCTCCGTTTTCACAAAATTATCACCCTGCACTTTCAATAAATATAAGCCTTTACGCAGTCCGTTTAACTCGAGCTCAATATTATTCCCGTTTAATGAAAAATCAATATTTTGCGATACCGATTTAACTATCTTTCCCTGCAAATCCAATAGATCAATTTTACCATTTTCAAAGTACAAGCAACTACTTTCTATTGAAATGTTAACTATTTCTTTGGCAGGATTGGGATATATTTTGATGTATTTATCTGCAAGGTACTGCTGCAGAATGTTGTTTTCACATTCTTTCACATAGAAACTTACACTTGTTGTTTTTGTCTGACCCAATGGATCAATTAAAGTAAAATCTAAATTATATGTTGTATCTTTTACAGTATGAATATAACTAAATGATGTGTCAATCATAGGGTTTAATTTATTAGAATAAAATATACTGTCCCAGGTAGTGCCATTTGAACACTCTATTATATAAGGCGCTGACCTGCCTTTAATAAAAAATCTGAAAATAAGAGTATCTTCATAACAAACCGTATCGGGAATTACATCTAAAAAAAACATCATAGTTGTATCAGAACAACTACCAACGCCATCACATCCAAGACTATCAGTTTTTACAGCCCAACCCTGTTGATATGGGTTTAGGCTCCCTCCATACGCCCAACCTGCAGCAGCAAAGCCATTATCGGAAGTTTGTATTACATCCAGTAAGAATTGTGTAGAATTTCCAGATCCAGGTATATTGAATTGACGTTGCCATAGGATATTTCCTTCCGCAGTTATTTTAATAAGTGATGACCTTGCATAAGAACTATTAATCACTTTTGAATGTAATAACATATAATTATCGTTAATTAATGGTTCCATCCTGATAAAGGTTTCATTTTTATTTGCCTCAGTATAATAATATTTATCCCAGTTGATATTAAAATTTTCATCTATCTTCACAATTCTACCATATTGAATGTCGTTTATTCCATCATCAATTATCTGGTAACCTCCACACATATAATACGAGTTGTCATTGTTATTTATAACTAAATCACCCATTCTTCCATCATCATAATCAGGATTTCCGTAATGTTCATCCCATTCCATATTGCCCAGACTGTCGGTTTTAATCAGATACCAGTCTCCCCTGTATCCCTGTGCAACATGTAGGTTGAAACTTCGTGTCCAGCCGCCTATTAAAAATCCCGCATCTGGAGTTTGCAATACTTTATATCCATAGTCGGCATCTGCTCCACCGTAATTTTTGAACCATTTCATATTGCCTGAACTATCGGTCTGCAGTAGTAAAATATCACTATGATCTAAAGCTTGAAAATTCTCATCTTCTCTTGTAATTCCAGTTAAAATGTATTCATTTTCAATAGTCTGATTTCCTCCATAAAAAAAAGTAGAAATCGTATCTAGTAAATATGTTTTTGACCAAAGTGTATCAAAGTTAATATCAAATTTCATCAATAAACATCCAACATTTGTTCCATCATCTACACCTCCTGCTAAAGAGAATTTGCCATTATTGTTTTGTGCTAATGAATTTTCCACGCCATGATAATAATAATATTGATTATCACCATACCTTATAGTTTTTTGTAAATTACCCAAAGAGTCAATAAAGGGAATAATAATTTTTAGTTTATTACTTTCATACCCACCACCAAGCATAACATAACCTGTATCCGTTTTAACAATATTCCTTATTGTCGGAAAAGTGTCTATATATGTTTTATTGAATCTAATAAGCTGAGCATCTGAAAAACTAGTACAATATATAAATGTCAAAAAAAGAATAATATGTTTTTTGCAGTTATTCATATAGTTAAGACAAAATTATCAATAATACAGTTGTATTAAAAAAATAATTATTAATGATTAATATTTATTTGCTTTGAATATCTCTTTTTCTCACTGTTACCAACTGAAATAATATAAATACCATTAGCAATATTGCTTATATCCAACGCAACAATGCCAATCTGTTTATTAACTGGTTCTGAAAGAAGTAGGATACCTTTTTGATCATACAATCCTATCAGGTTATTCTCATTGTCATCGAACAGTGCATATTCTACGATCAACTCGTTGTCAGCCGGGTTCGGGTAGATATTAATTATATCCTCCACATCACTTTCAATGCCCTTGTCCTCCTGACCACCGATCATTATGGATTTGGTTTGTAAAGTATCGGGCAATACCAACTGTTCGGTATAAACTTCTATTCCCGCCTGTTCCAACAACAGTTGTGCAATGATATTACCTTTAACTTCTTTTTTATCTGCCATTTCCAATAGAAATTCACTATTATTATTTACCAGTGAATCTATTTGTTCAGCAGAAAGTCCGGTAATTTCAATAACAATGCGTTGCAGTGCAATATAATCTATATAAAATTCCTGTATTTCAACAGGCAGCAACAGTATTTCCTGCTCCAGTTCATTCAGTTTGACATTTGCATCTGAAAGCCTGTCTTCCTTAATATACAAAGGTATCAGGGTGAATTTTGCCGTATAGTCTTCCTGGTTTTCCAGCAGTACTATCAGAGAATCCATCATTTCCGGTACGGAATCGTTCCGGATATTGACCCGGATAACATGATTGTATAACTGCTGACGTTCAGCTACCAGAGCCACCAATTCCTGTTCTTTTTCAATCCTTTGATTGATCCCTTGCTGATATTGCCAGATCACATCTTTAAAATGCTGAGGCATCACCATATCGTCAATCTCATTTTTTGCAGCAGTTGGTAATGGTGAATTGGCAAGTATGACAGAACTTTTTCTGACAGGGTTGTACATTTCTTCACCACTCATGAATTGAAGCAATACCTCATCTGACAAATATGGGGAATAATTAAGTAATTCATTGCAAAGAGCCTTGTAATTGCCGTGGCTCATATTGTCAAGAAGATTAAGAAGATGATCGGTATTACCGCCATCTATCAGATCAACCAGTTCATCCTTAAGACCATTAATACTAGCATTTTTAACTGCAAGCAATTCATCTGCCACATTAACAGGCGGATATGGTTGGTTCACAAGGTCAGGACATGCTTCATCCTTTATAAATTGTATGTTTGTTGGGATTGTACTGATCTTATTATCCGTATGACAATCTTCCATATCTGTAACATCTCCGATACTGTGATAATAATAATTATAATCAACCGCATGGTTGCTGTTAACGTAAAATGCACTGTTATTATTCAGGCAATTACCATATATTACATCAAAAGTGTTTCCAATTGGAAAATCATAGTCAGTTGGAGACAATGGTAGTCTTCCCTGTGTTTTTTGAATGTATCCGTCAATTACTTAATTATTGTAGGAATTTTGAGTAATATCATTGCATTTTATTTGCAATCCTGTATTTCCTTTGCCAAATCATTTCGGAACAAGTTCCCCG
>JBDRPR010000258.1:0-2411 GCA_043826845.1 Bacteroidota bacterium | reverse complement strand
GAATAATGAACTTCCACTCTTTCACCTTTCAGAGGTTTTTTTGCTTTTTTATCGCTTTCATATAAAGGATAGTATTTTAATCCTGATTCGGTAATTATTGGTTTAATTCCTGTAGTATCATACATATCAATTTTTGGTACTGATTGAACAGTAATAAGTTCAACGTCGAAAATAAGTTTTGAGTTTGCAGGGATTTTCCCGTTGGCCTGTGTACCATATCCTAAATCTGATGGAATAATCAGTGTTGCTTTATCTCCCTGATGAAGAAGTGCAATTCCTTCGTCCCAACCTTTGATAACCTGCCCTTGTCCTAAAGTAAATGTAAAGGGTTGTTTTCTGTCAAAAGAATTGTCGAACACAGTACCATCAGTTAATTTTCCGGAATAATGAACTGTAACCTTATCACCATTTTCAGCTTTTATTCCTCTGCCTTTGGCAGTGATTAAATATTTTAAACCAGATTCAGTTGTTGCAAACTTTGATTCATCCAAATCCTGTGCATAAATTAAAATACTTAAAAACAACGTATTGAGTAAAATAAAAATTTTCATAACTATATTATTTATATGATTTAACTGATAATAATTCGATTTCAAAAATTAATGTAGAATAAGGAGGAATAGGTCCATATTCATTTGAACCATAACCAAGTTTTGAAGGAACAATCAGTCGGTATTTTCCGCCTTCTTTCATAAGCATGACTCCTTCATCCATGCCTTTAATTACCTCATTAATGCCAACCCGAAAAGCATAGGGTTTTCCTGTTTCATATGAATTATCAAAAGGTTGTCCATCTGTAAAATATCCCAAATAATTAATTTCTACTAAATCTCCGGTTGCAGGGTTTTTGCCTTTACCTTTCTCTAATTCAATATAATATAACCCGCTTTCCAGGGGTTCCGTTTTCGTACTTGTTGACGATAAATAACTTTTAAGAAACTCAGCTTCGGTTTCTTCATTTACTTCATGAATTTTATTCTTTTCTCCTTGCCAGTCATTAATATTAAAAATTTCAACAAGTTTGATATCAAAAGATAATAACTCTCCAGGTCTGATAAATGATGGAACATCAATTTTACGTGTATAAAGATAAAAATTCTCTGCATCGATCAGGAATCTTGCACTGTCACCAACATGCATTAATTCGAATGCATCTTCTATGCAACCTCCGTTATGAGAAGGTTCCTTCATCTGCATTCTGAACTGACCCTGTATTTCTCTTGTGTCAAACAAAATGCTGTCTTTTTCGGTTTTATAATACATTTGCAATACCAGTACATCATCTTGCTTAGGTTTTATGCTATTAGTGTTTTCTTTAAAAAAAATATACTTCAACCCACTTTCATGTTCTGTGAAATCATCAGAGCAGGAAGTAATAAATAGTAAAAAGAGCCCTGATATTATTGGAATTAAATATCTTATATTTCTCATAAAAAAATGAATTAAAACTCTGCAAGATTACAAATTTTGATTTAAAGAATCAAGCGAATTATTTGCTTTCTTAATTTTTAATATCTGAACTTTAAAAATAACAGATGTGAAGGGAGGTATGATTCCTGTTGAAGACCCGGTTTTTCCAAATGCAATCTGAGAAGGCATTATAAAGAAAGATTCTTCGCCTTCAGTCATTTTTCCTATTGCTTCTTCCAGTCCTTTTATTACCTGCCATTCCTGCCCATAGACAAATTCAAATGCTGATTCACGCTCCCAGGTTGAATCAAAAATTTTCCCGTTCAGAAACCGACCTTCGTAATGTACTTCAAGTGTATCTCCTAACTCAACTTTGATTTCATTTCCCTTTTTAATAATTATATGATATAATCCTGAATTAGTAGGGTCAACACTTATCTGTTCTTTTTGTATATAATGAGTAAGCAGTACCTGCTCGTACTCGCTGAAATCATCAATCCAACTCAGAAATTCTTTTTTCTCCATTTCAAATTCTTCAGGAGTTTTTACAGAGAAGACTTTTGCTGAAACCTTGAATTTTTCTTCTTCATTAATAAAAGCGGGCAGAGGTCGCCTCAAAGTAAAATTGAAAAATTTATATGCATCAATAATAAAACTGGCACTGTCGCCCACATAAAGCATTGCAAAGCAATAATCTATTGATCCCTGATATTCGGGGTTCGTAATCTGAACTTTTCTTCTTGCCTGGAAAAAAACCGAATCCTTCATAGTTTGATAAACAATGTCAACAACCAGATAATCGTTTATGTTAGCTTTCTTTGAAGAATCACCTGAAACATGAATTTTATAGTATATGTTATTATCGGATAATTTAAAGCCAGGGAATTCCGGTTCTTTACAAAATGCTAAAAACAGGATGAAAAAAATAAATATATGTGATATCAGCTTATAAATCATAAATTGCCAGTAATTCAACGTAATATACAATTATTGATCTGGGT